>CAJXXJ010000548.1 GCA_913062745.1 uncultured Phaeodactylibacter sp. | reverse complement strand
CACCAGCCTGCAGCTGAACAACGACGACTGCCAGTTCCAGTTTGCCATCGTCACCGACCGCACCGGCGGGCACCGGCCGGGGGTGTTCATGGATGGCGTACGGAAACTCAACTTGCTGCAGCCGGAGTTCGTGCTGTCCGTAGGCGACCTGATAGAAGGGTACACGGAAGATACCATTGAGCTGCAGCGGCAGTGGGAAGAATTCACCGGCTTCACCGAGCAGTTGGACATGCCGTTTTTCTACGTGCCGGGCAATCATGACATCACCAATGAAGTGATGGAGCGGGTGTACCTGCAGCGGTTTGGGCAAACGTACTACCACTTCGTTTACAAAGATGTGCTCTTCCTGTGCCTCAACTCGGAAGATCAGTACCGGGGCTCCAATAAAGGTACGATCTCGGATGAGCAGTACGAGTACATTAAGGAAGTGCTTGCCGCAAACGAGGAGGTGCGCTGGACGATGGTCTTCATGCATCAGCCGCTGTGGATACTCGAAAATACCGAGCGCTGGGTGGATGTGGAAAAGCTGCTGTCCGGCCGCAGGCACAATGTATTTGTGGGGCACCACCACCACTATGTCAAGTACGAGCGCAATAACGGGCGGTATTTTATGCTGGCTACGACTGGCGGAGGCAGCCCCCTGCGCGGCCCTCAGCTTGGCGAGTTTGACCATGTGGTGTGGGTAACGATGACCGAAGAGGGCCCCATACTCGCCAATCTGCTGCTCGACGGCATCTGGGATGAGAATGTGGTCACAGAGCAGTCAAAGGACTTCTTCGAAACCCTCATCGAGCGCCGCCCCATCCGCATTGAGCCGCTGTTTACGGAAGCTGATACCTTTACGGAAGGCGAGCTGCTGGTCAAAGTTTTTAATGACGAAAACGTGCCGATGACCGTACAGTGGGGACAGTCCTTCAGCTGGGACCTGACGGGAAAGCTTAGCGAGCCGGTGACCACCGTGCCGCCCAATAGTGTGGATACCCTGGTGGTGCAGCTGCAGGCCCGCAAAGGCGCCCTGCCGGTATCGGGCGGCCTCGCTGCTTTGCCGGTCAGAGCTGAAGTATGCCTCGATTCTTCGGCTTATCCGGGGCTCTCCGTGCCCTTCAGCTACCGGCTACGGCCGGCGCGCCGCTTCCCCCTGCCGCAAGCCGAAACCCCAACTATTGTGGATGCGCGCCTCGATGACTGGAGCGAGCTGCCTCACAGGCTGATGCACGCCCCGAAAGAAAGCCTGAGCGCCCGCTTTGGCCTGCGCTACGACGAAGACTACCTGTACATCGCCGCCGAGGTGCAGGACGATGAGCTGTTTCTGGATACTTCGGAGGTCGCCTGGCAGCAGGACTTCGTCGGCTTTGTGCTCAACGGCGAACCCTTATCCGTCAGCGCTACCCGCGAAGGCAGGGGCTGGTACCGCAACTCTCTGCTGTTTACGGTAGCTCCGGCTACGGACCGCCTCCCCGCTTCCGTCTATTACGAAGACCGTTTGCCGGAAGGTACGCGCTACCGCTGCGCTGTAGCCTCTCCGGATACCTATGTGCTGGAAGCTGCTGTGCCCTTGTCCTACATCAAGTCCCGTCAGGGCGAAGACTGGCGCTCTGTCCGCTTCAACCTTACCGTGCAGGACCGCGACCCGGGCCGGGAGGAGCGCCCCCGCTACTTCTTTATGCCCGACTGGCGGGGAGCGGAGAATTTTGTAGGCTCAGGGGTGTTTTTCAGGTAGTCGGCCGGTCATATTCGGGAATAGAGGGAAGTTTTGTATTTTTCTGCCTACAAACCGATACCATGGCACACCAAGAATCCAAAACGCTCCTGCTGCGTGGCAAAACGAAAGAAGCACTCGACGTACTGGAGCCTGCTGTGAAGCAGACCGAACTCTACGACGAGTGGGCCATGCTGCGCGCCCGCTACTCCCGCATGCGGGAGCAGGAAATGAAAGGCACCGCTTCCGCGGAAGAACGGCAGCTGGAGCACAACCGGATCAACGACGCGCTATTGCGGCTCATCGCGCAGGCAGAGAGCGGAGCTGTACCGGATGCAGCCCCGTCAACATCCGGCGGAGCTCCCCGGCAAAAAGCAAACTGGCGGGTATGGGCTATTGCGGCTGTGGCAGCGGTCGTCCTGATCGGTATCCTCACCCGGCGGCAAAACGCGGAGCTTGATGAAACAGCAGCCGGCCTGCCCGTACAAACGGAGCAGCAAAGTGTGCCGGCCGGAGCTGAGGAGCCTGCACAGGCGGGAGCGGTTGCCCCTCCCAAGCGGCAGTCCGCTAAGCCGGAGCGTCAGGAAGAAAAAACCAGTGCAGACAGCCGACCGGCGAGCCCGGCTGCCGAAGACGCACCGCCGCCGCAGAAGGCCGCCGCAGAGAAACCGCAGGAAGCCGCCGTCGAAGACTTTTCTGACGAAGTGTACGACCGATACTACATCGGGAAGCTGGGCAGCCAGGATGATTTCGTGTACGATATTAATGAATTGGGAAAGGGCAGCCGGAGCGTTTACCTCGATATGCGCATCAAAAACGATTTTTCCGGCCCCATGAAACTGGGGAGCATCAAACTGCTGCATACAGATGGAAAGCAGGAGGCAGTAAGCAATCTGGTAAAGGGGAAAGTTTTGCAGCCTAACGAGCGGGATACCATCAACCCGTTATTCAAAATGGCCATACCCGGAGAACCGCGGGCGTTTCGCATAGAACTGACTTACCATAAGGAGGGGGCAATCGGTGCCCGGCGGATGAAAACGGTGTTCGGAATCTACCGAAAGATAGGGGAGTAGGCGCTCTTGAAAATACTTTACTATGCAAAATAATATTATTGAGTTCCAGCTGAAGGGTAGCCGTTATGTAGAGCCGTCCAGGTTGGTTTATGCCCTCCTCGTTGAACCCGGCGAGCAGCAGGACGCTACAGTGGAGAGGATCCAAAAAGAAGCAGCAGGTTTTCAACTGAAGAGCGTGTCCATTAGTGAGAATCTGCCCATCCGCACTGCGCCGCATAGCGAAATGGACTACATCCTGGTTTATGAGTTTGACAGCAGTGCTCATTTGCGGAGCTTCCTGGAAGCTATCAAAGAAGTGTACGGCCTCAGCGGAGGAGTGATCCACCTCGAAAGCAAAGGAGAAGAGGAGGAAGAAATCAAGCTCATCGCTGAGTTGTTGGAAAAGGCAAAACAAAAAGCAGCCCGCTTGGCTGACTTGATGGGCAAGAGGGTAGAGGAAGTTTCCGGAATGCAGGTGGATTCCGGGCCTTTTAACCCCTGGATGGCGTTTCCATCCCATCAAAAGATAGACCGAAGATTTGTAATGACCGCTATTTCTATGCAATATAGCCGGGAGACTTACGATCAGATCGAGCTAGAGCGTAAAGTGACTTTTCGTTTCCGTATCAGCCAGGATAGCAAAGGCGTTGGCCAGCTTTAGAGCTGCGCATTATCGAAAGTTTGTCCTTTTAGCAGTTTAGCGACTTCCCGGTCTTCGAGTGCAGCCTGCAACTGTTCGGCATGCCGCTCGTGGTGCAGATCAGTAGCGAGATAATCGATCAGCCTGGCCTTGAGCAAAGCTTTGGCATTGTCTTTAGTGGGCCTGCCGTAGTAACCGGTCAGGGAGAGCAGGTTGAGTTGAAATTCGCAGCCGCGCTCTTTGAGTTCGTGGTAG
>CAJXXJ010000547.1 GCA_913062745.1 uncultured Phaeodactylibacter sp. | reverse complement strand
ATTCAGCATACATAGAAAAATTAGCAGGAAATGCCCTGTTTTGCCCCATCTCTGAAGGGAGCCAGTGCATTTTCTGGATTGGCACCCTTTTGGGTTGAGGCAAACAAAGCCAGAAAATGCCATCTACAAACCATGCTGAATAGTTACTTTATGCCTGCCGCTTCAGCTCTTGTTCCAATACCGGCAGCACCTGCCGGCACATCCCTTCCACTTGCTTCATCAGCTCACCTGCCCGCTTTGCGTCCCCCCGGCTGCGGGACAGCTGCTCCAGTTCTTTATTGGTGCGGATGAGCTCCGCGTAGCCGGCGAAGGGGAGGGTCGACTTAAAGTGGTGGCTTTTTTTCTGCAGGCCATCCCAGTCGCCTGATTGCAGGCAGGCAGACATTTGCCGGGGGAAGGTTTTCAGTTCTTTGATTAGCATTTGCAGCAGTTCCCGGCGGGAGGCCGGGTCGCCGCCGGACATTTGGTCGAGGTAGGTAAAATTGACCGAAGGACGCTTACTCATATTTGCTTTTTCTTCAGCAGTTGCTCAGATACGGATTTAAAGAGCTGTTGAGGCTCGAAAGGCTTCAACACAAAGCCATCCATTCCGTTCATGCGCAGTTTGTCTTTTTCGCCGATATGGGCGTGGGCTGTCATCGCCAGCACCGGCGTATTGGCTACCTCCGGGGGCATTTCGCGCTTGATGATGTGCGTGGCCGCAAAACCATCCAGCACCGGCATCTGAATATCCATCAGGATCAGGTCTACCGGCCGCTCCGACAGCAGGTCGAGCGCCTCCTGCCCATTGCCCGCTACCAGCACTTCGATATTGCGCCACTTTTTTTCCAGGGTGCGCTTGGCGACGATCTGATTCATCTTGTGGTCTTCCACCAGCAGCAAAGAGAAGGACATATCCTCGGGCAGCTCGCCGGGCTCTTCCCGTTTTGTGGCAGGTGCCGCAGCTGCCTTTTCAAACCACAGGTCGAAGAAAAATACAGATCCCTTCCCGACTTCACTTTCCACCCGAAGCTCTCCTCCCTGCCGCTCTACCAGGTTTTTGGCGATAGACAGCCCCAGTCCGGTCCCTTCAAAAATATGCTCGCGGGTATTGAGGCGGGCAAAGGTTTCAAAAATAGTATTGAGGGAGCCCTGTTCGATCCCGATACCGCTGTCGGTCACTTCAAACCGCAGATGCACGCGCTGCGCATCAGATTCTGCTTCCGAAACATCGAGCCGGACAAACCCCTTATGCGTAAACTTAATGGCATTGCCCACCAGGTTGTACAGGATTTGATTGAGCCGCAGTGCATCGCCCATTAACATTTCGGGAATATTGTCCGGCAGCCGGAGCTCAAAGGACAAGCCCTTTTCCCGGGCCTTATACTTCATGACGTTAATCAGGTTGCACAGCAGCTCCCGCAGGTTGAAGGGCTTATGGTCAAATTTTAGTTTGTCATTCTGAATAGTCGACATCTGCAGGATATCATTGATGATGCCCAGCAGCAGGTCCGATGATTGCTGAATAGCGCCTACGTACTCCTGCTGCTCCTCATCCAATGCAGTATGCCCCAGCAGGTTGCTCATGCCCAGGATGGCGTTCATAGGCGTGCGCATCTCGTGGCTGATGCTGGCGATAAACTGCTCCCGCACCTTGGCAGCGTGTTCTGCCAGGTTGCGTTCCTTTTTCAGCTCCTGCGTTTGCTTGCGCTCGGTAATGTCCTGCACGATACCGTAGAAGGTGTATTCGCCATTGGACAGTTTATTGGCCGTGCACAGGGCAGAAATGAAACGAGACTTGCCGTCCGGCAACTTTATCCAGGTATCTTTCTGTACGCGGCCCAGGCTCATAGATTCCTGCTGCAGCTCCATAAAGAGCGACAAAGGCGGCTCTCCGCTCGTCAGCTCCTCACAGCTCAGGGTATGATGGTAAGGCCGGCCGATGATGCGGTACAGCTCTTCCGAGCCGAAGAAATAGTGCTCGCTCGGGCTGCATTCCCAGTGGCCGATGCGGGCCAGGCGCTGCGTCTCTTCCAGGCGGTTGATGATGCTGCTGCGCTCTATGGAGTAACGCAGGGATTTGTCCAGCTGCGGTGCGTCAAAATCACCTTTGACCAGAAAATCCTGCGCGCCGGCTTTCACCGCTTCCACGCCGAGCCGCTTATCAGACTGCCCGGTCATGACGATCACATTGAGCTTGGGAAACTCCAGCAGTAAGCGCTCCAGTGTCTCGAAACCATAGCTGTCGGGCAAGCTGAGGTCCAGCAATACGGCGGCACAGTGCTGCTGCCCGGCCAGGTGCTCGCGCGCGGACTGCAAATTATCAACATGGGTAATGGAGCAGCTCAGCATGTCTGCATCAGAAAGATAAGCCTGCACGAGCCGGGCGTAAGCTTTGTCGTCTTCCACCAACAGTATGGGGTGGACCTTGTCGATCTTCCCTTTGTTTTCCGTTATCATCTGTGCCCCGGTTGTTAACGAGCTATGAACATAAAATTGGCGCCGAGATCGCTGAGGACAAACAGGCAGAGGTGCTCCCGGGGGTCTTTATACACCTCCTGGAAACGCTCTACCCGAGCCATTTCAATAATTTTTTTAGTGGCCAGCTCTTCCAGCGTACTTGCATTTATCGACCAGGCCGGGCCGTCTTCCTCATCAGAACGGCTAATGAGGGGGATACCAATGTCTACGGTGTGCTGATGCACTACAAAAAGGGGGTATGAACTGACATCCTGATCCAGAATGGTATCTGCCGCACTGCCCATCGTAGTGAGGTACGGTTTGAGTTCAGCTTCCAGCTTTGCAATTTTAGAGCGTACGAAATGCTCATTCATAGCACACTTGTTTCCTTTAAAGTTACAATAAATATTTCATTTCCCGGAGCCTACTTTAGTGAAAGCAGCACTACGTTTTCGATGTGGTGGGTATGCGGGAACATATCCACTGCCTGCGAGCGCTCTACCCGGTACTTTTCGTTGAGCAGCTGCAGGTCGCGGGCCTGCGTGGCCGGGTTACAGCTGACGTACACCATGCGCGGGGCTTCGAGCTCCAGCAGCATTTCCACCACTTTGGGGTGCATACCGGCCCGCGGAGGGTCTGTAATCAGCAAGTCCGGGCGGCCGTGTTTTTCCGCGAAAGCGGGCGTCAGGATATCCTTGACATCGCCGGCGTAGAATACCGTATTGCTAATCTCGTTCAGCTGTGCGTTCTCCTCTGCATCGGCAATGGCTTCGGGGATCTCCTCTATGCCCACTACCTGACGGCTGTGCCGGGCTACGTACAGGGCAATGCTGCCGATGCCAGTGTATAGATCATATACGTTTTCCTCGCCCTGAAGTTCTGCAAAGTTCACTACAGTATCGTACAGCGCCTTCGCCTGATAGGTGTTCGTCTGGAAGAAAGACTTGGGGCCCACCTTGAACAGCACTTCGCCCAGCCGCTCGCGCACGTAGCCCGGGCCGGAGTAGGTATGCATATCCAGGTCGTAGAGGAAGTCATTCTGCTTTGGGTTGATGCAGTAAGACAGGGTGGTGATTTCCGGAAAACGGGCCAGCAGCTCATCCATAAACGGCCGGTAGAGCTCTGGCTCATCCCGGTGGAAACTCATGAGTACCAGTACCTCTCCCAGTGTGGTAATGCGGAACATAACCTGCCGCATAAAGCCCTCGTGCTCCC
>CAJXXJ010000546.1 GCA_913062745.1 uncultured Phaeodactylibacter sp. | reverse complement strand
ATTCCCCGATGCCCGCTACGGTTACATCCGCACTGATGGCAGTGTGCTGAACGGGCAGCGCAACTTCGGGCTGGCTTATGATTTTGTGAATGGCTACGCCATCGTCCGTTCCGGGGGAGAATTGGGCTACCTGAATACCGATGGGGAATACGCCATCGAGCCCCAATACGAGCGCGCTGCCGACTTCAATGAACAGGGCCAAGCCGAAGTCGCCAAAAACGGCCGCCTTTTCCGAATCGACCCCACCGGGCGCTGCGTGGGCGGGGACTGCCCGCTGCGCCGGTACCGCGGCCGTATTATGGGTAGCCTGACGGAGGAGCCCTTGGCAAATACGCCCCTGCGCATCCCGAATCTCCTGGAGCCTTACCTGGAGGCCGATGCGGAGGGCTACTACACCTTTGAACTGCCGGAAGACACTTCCCCCGCCAACTGGCAGGCGCAGGTGATGAGCGGGGATGGACCGATTGGGAGTTTCCAGTTGCAAATCACCAATCCGGAGTCTGATCCGGTCACCCTGGCGACCTACACCCTAACGCAAACGGTAGGGGAGGAAGCTGACGACGACGGCGACGGTATCCCCAACACCTCCGACCGCTGCCCGGAAGCAGCCGGCCCCGAAGCCCTGCGCGGCTGCCCCGATACCGATGGGGATGGTATACCGGATATTGATGACCGCTGCCCAAAGGAGGCGGGAGTGGAGGAGCTGCAGGGGTGCTCAAAGCCTGACGGGGAAATACCAAAATCGGAGATGGTGCGGGTACCCGGCGGTACCTTCACCATGGGCTGCGAGAGCGAGGAGCGGGATGGGGATTGCGATGATGATGAACAACCTGCCCATAAAGTGACGGTGGATGCCTTTTATATGAGTGTGCATGAGGTGACGGTGGGGCAATTTGCTGCATTCATTGAGGATAGCGGCTATAAAACGGATGCCGACAAAGAAGGTTGGAGTTATATCTGGACGGGTAGCGATTTTGAAGAAAAGGAGGGCGTAAACTGGAAATGTGATGTATCCGGTCAGGTCAGGCTCCAAGAAGAATATCGCCATCCTGTCATTCATGTTTCCTGGAATGATGCGGTAGCCTATGCAGACTGGCTGAGCCAAAAAACGGGTCAAAACTACCGCCTGCCCACCGAGGCAGAGTGGGAATACGCGGCCCGGGGCGGGGAAGCAGGGGCTAAAGATGCGTTTTTATACAGCGGTAGTGATGATATTGATGAGGTGGCTTGGCATGGTGAGAATAGTGGTCGCCGTACGCACGAGGTGGGGCAGAAGCAGCCCAATCAGTTGGGGCTGCATGATATGAGTGGGAATGTGTGGGAGTGGGTAGAGGACTGCTGGCATAAGGATTATAAGGGAGCGCCGGAGGATGGGAGTGCCTGGTTGGAAGGCAACAGAGGCGACTGTAGTCGTCGTGTTGTGCGCGGCGGGTCGTGGTACGTCGATACTCTCTTCTGTCGTGTCGCGGGTCGCGACTGGGACTTCACAGTTGGCCGGGACGGCGGCAACGGTTTTCGGCTTGCCCGGGACTGATTTACCCTCTGTTTCTTTTAGTTCAGCCGATAGGCTGATTACTCTTTTGCTCTTTTGGCTTTTAATTCGCCGAAGGCGAAATAATTTCATAAATTACAATGGGCAGTCATGTAATGAGCTTGTCGTCGTGTTGTGCGCGGCGGGTCGTGGAACAACAATACTAACAACTGTCGTGTCGCGAATCGCAACAGGAACAACACAGATAACCGGAACAACAACAACGGTTTTCGGCTTGCCCGGGAGTATGTGCCCACTGCGGGAGCCAGAATTTGCGTGGTCAAGGCTGCGCAGAGCGTGCTTGCTGCATAGTCCGATGGCTGTCCGGTGCCGCTGCTGTAGTGCAGTTGCCAAAGACATCGAGGAAGGGCGGGGCTAGTAGCGTGAGCGAACGTCCCTCCTGATGTCTTATAACTTTTTAAGCCAGCCGCCGGTCATTCTTCCCAGACTTTGGATTTGCTCGCTTACGAGCCGGTACTGCCCGGAAGAGATGAAGCTTTTTTCGTAGGCCAACCTCCAGAAAAAGCGGAGTTTTTCAAGTTGGAGGTTGGCAAGTAGTAGCTTCTCCCGTTTAAAGGATTTACTGCTTCCGTAGTACGCCTCGATATAGTATTCCAGTAAGTTGCTGCTCAGATTTTGCAATCTGTCGCCGAGCAAGAAGCGCTGGCTTTTGGGAAAATGAGCGATCAAGTCGAGATTCTGTTTAATGAAATCGAAGCTTTGACTAAGGATACTGCTAGTATGATAAGGGTTATCCATTATGAAGAGGTTTAAGAGACTATATTCGGATATTCATAGTTTTCACAATTTGCTCATTGCCTTCAAAAAGGCCTCCAAAGGTAAGCGGTCAAAGCCGGCTGTAGCCACCTTCGAGGTGAACCTCGAGAAAGGGCTGCTTCGATTGGAACAAGAGCTGCGGGAAAAGACCTACCGTCCAGGCCCCTACCGTTCCTTTTACATCCACGACCCCAAAAAGCGCCTCATCAGCGCAGCGCCGTTTAGGGACCGGGTCGTCCACCATGCGATATGCAACATCATAGAGCCGCTGTTTGAGCGGACGTTCATTTATGACAGTTATGCCAATCGTAAGGGTAAAGGCACGCACAAAGCCATTGAGCGCTACCAGCACTACGCCCGGCAATATAAGTACGTCCTGAAATGCGATATCCGGAAGTTTTTCCCCAGCATTGACCACGCCATTCTCAAGCAGGAGCTGCGCTGGAAGATCGCCTGCCCGGATACGTTGTGGCTGCTGGACCTCATCATCGATGCTTCCAATCCACAGGAGCCGCATGCGCCTTTTTTTCCGGGCGATGACTTGTTCACGCCACAGCAACGGCGGCGCGGCCTGCCCATCGGCAATTTGACCAGTCAGTTCTGGGCGAATGTCTATATGAACCGCTTTGACCACTTTGTCAAAGAAGAACTGGGCGTACCAGGCTACATCCGCTATGTGGATGATTTTGTGTTGTTCCACAATTCTACCTCAGTGCTGGCTGACTATCGCCAAGCTATTCAGCATTATTTGGCGCGCTTGAGATTGCTGGCCCACCCCAATAAGACGCACATCCATGCCACACAACGTGGCGTACCTTTCCTGGGCTTCCGGGTTTATCCTCACTACCGGGTTTTGCAGAAAACGAAAACGCATCGTTTCCGCCGGTTTCTTCGATTTCAGGTAGAGCGCTACGGAAAAGGACTACTGTCGGCTGCTCGTCTGGAGCAAGGCTTGAATAGTTGGCTGGGGCATGTGCGGTTTGGCCAGTCTCATCGGTTGGAGCGGCACGTTATGCATGACCTGATTCAGCGTGATGTGGCAATTGGGGTTAGGGCGCAGGGTAGTTGGATGGTGTTTTGAAACAGTGGCTCGTTCTTTTTTAACTACGGCGGCGATTAGGGAATCGCGGCCGGAGCCAGTCAGGTCGCCCCGTATAGCAATCGGGGCCAAAGTCGCCACCTGACTTGATCGGGGGATTGGCAGAATCGGAGGAGGTAGAATAGCATGAAGTTCCTCCGGCTTTAACAAACGGCCGCTTGCGCCATAGCTGGCTACAGTGGACATTAGAACCAATTCCCTGAAAAGAGTTGACAATGGGGCAAGGGAGAAGCGTAACCTCAAAAAAGCCCCACC
>CAJXXJ010000545.1 GCA_913062745.1 uncultured Phaeodactylibacter sp. | reverse complement strand
TTCAAAACCCGCCTTGATGACCAGTTCGCCTTCTGTATCCACGTAGCCGAAGCGGTTGTGCAGTTCCACCGGCGCGCGGCCATCGCGAAAATCGCCGGCAAAGGTAAAACGGGGCGGCACGCGCAGTTCTCCGTCTTGCCCGACGAAGCCATACTTCCCTTCCTGCACAATAACGGCCAGGCCTTCGTAGAACTCGCCATTGGCCAGGTTTTCCACGTATTCGTACTGCGGTTCTGCGAGCAGCGCGCCGGCAGCATCAATCAACCCCCAGTAGTCGCCCTCCTGTACTACCGCCACATGATCCTGAAAGCGGCCGGCCCAGTCAAACTGAGGCGCAATAGCAAGAGAGCCGCTGCGGTCGATAAAGCCCCACTTCTCCCCTATTTGTACCGCTGCCATTCCGTGGCTAAAGGGGCCTGCTTCGTCAAACTCCGGGGGTATCACCCATTCGGTATCGGGCTGTATGTAGCCGTAGTACGGGCCGGGCGCTACTGCTGCCAGCCCCTCTGAGAAGTCGCCGGCAGCTTCGTACTGCACCGGGATCGCCAGGCGGCCGCGCACGTCAATGTACCCCCAGCGGCGTACCAGTTGTACCCGTGCCAGCCCTTCTTCAAAGTAGCCGACGTAGCGGAAGGCGTGGCGCAGCAACAGCCGCCCCATTTCATCCATCGGCACGAGGCGGTCGTCAAAGCGGACGCGGGCAAAGCGGTTGTAAAAGGGCTCTACCTGCACGTACTGTGGCTCTATCACGACGTCGCCCAGGCGGTCGATAAAGCCGTAGCGGCCTCGTTCACGAATGATGTACAGCGGGCTGTCCATAGAATGATGCGAAAAGATTTGAGCGCGAATATAGGGAATTTGGGTGGGCTTTGAAGGAGGCAGAATTTAAATGAAAAAAACAGCCCGGAGCGGGCTGCCTGTTGTGTTTTTCGAAACGCCTTTTGAACGCAGGGGAATTGCTCAGGTTCTGTCCTGCCCGATCAGGCAGGGGAAGGACGGCGCAGCAGGCTCCAGGCAATGAACCCGCCAATAAAGATTTTGACGATGGCTCCTTCCACAAACGGGTACAGCCCATAGTCCAGCGCACGTGGCCAGTCGTACAGCATAGCCAGTCGTAGCAAGCCACAGCTCACGATCAGAACGGTGCCGATCAGGTTGGCCAGCAGGCTCCGGCCCAGGTGCTGCCCCCAGCCCCGCTGCCGTAAATAGCCAAGCAGGAAAGCCGCAGGTATAAAACCGATGAGAAAACCACCGCTGCCGCCGGATAGCACCCCCCACCCACTGCGCCCTTCGGCATAGACAGGCAGGCCCAGGGCGCCCAGCAGCACGTAGAGCAGTACCGCTATTCCGCCGTAGGGCGCAGGCAGCAACAGGCCTACCAGCAGTACCGCCAGGCTCTGCCCGGTGATGGGGATGCCGCCCAGTGCTTCCGGCGTCTGAATGCTCAGCTGAGCCATTAGTGCGAGGAAAAGCAAGGCTAGTGCCAGGTTGATGAGGTGGGTGGTCATGGTGGAAAAGAAGCTTTGTTTCAACAATTTGTTAGAAAAATCGGTTTGCCTGCAAGATTCTGGTGGAATAACGCTAAATTTGTAACCACTAGAGAAGCCACTAAAAAACAGCAATCAGCCATGCCCCTGCGCGATAATTTTCCGCCCGCCGGCACGGAGTACCTGGGCGGCGAGAGTGATGGATACGAGTACCGGACGGTCTTCGGCGGCTCTCGCCTCGAGTCTACCTACGAGATGGTCCGGCAGTTCCTGCAGGAGGAAGGCTACGAGGATGTCCCCCTGCCGCAGAATGCCGATGAGCTCCGGCTGTTCCGCCTGCCTACCCGCAATAAACAGATCCTGATGTTTGAGGACAACGGCTATGTGCACAATCCGGTCAAAATCCTTTTCCCCACGGACCGCCGCAAGCGCAGCACGCTCATTCTTTGCGTTTACAATGAGGAAGACCCGCAGCACCTGCTCAAATTTCACCGGGTGCTGGAAAACCGGGAGCCCTGAAACAGCGAAGGCCTGGCCGTTCGCCAAGCCTCCACCGCTGAACCACCCGAAGCGGGCAGGTAAAACAAGGCCCTCGTTTCAGGCAGGCCTCTTTTTACTCCATGCCCACCAGCGCATCGATATCAATTGCGTCGAGGGCTTCGCGCATGGCGTTTTCCTCAATATTCCGGCCTTCAATCGTTACGATAAAGCGGTCGCCGGTGATGATGCTGATCTGCCCTTTTTTGCGGTTGCTGTCATACTCCTCAAAGGCTTTGTAGCCATCAATAACGGTGGTACGCTCGTAGCCGGTATCCGTCTCCCGGTCCACTTCCATAGTAGACCAGCTCGCCAGGCTCATCATCGCCATGCCCACGCCGGCAAAGTCGATGATGGCGACTTCCAGCTTGCCGTCTCCGCTCTCGTAGGTAGCTTCCGCAGTAGACATTTTGAAGCCCATGGCGCCTACCTTTTCTCCGGTGTGGGAGGTCCGGTCCATTCCGGCCACACTGCCGGGCAACAGCTCTTTGAGCTTGCGGAAGTCAATCACCTCTTTGGCCTCGCCGTCTCCGCTCATTTGTTTTTGCATTTTTTTGACGGCTTCCTGAGCAGCTTGTTCGGCGGTCTGTGCTGCAGCCTGCGCATCATCAGCTGCGGCTTCGGCTTCTTCCCGAGCCGTTTGTGCCTCCTCCGAACCGCCCCCGCAGGAGTACAGGGTGAGTGAAAAGGCAAACAGTAACAGCAGCAGGTAATTGCGTTTTAGGATATTCATTGTTAAACAGGTTTTGGTTGATTGTTTGCCCTAAACATAATAAAAAAGGAGCTACCGATGCTAAATACCCTGCCCGGCAACTCCTTTTGCTTTGCTTTTTTCGGCGAAAGCCGCCTCCTACTCGTCCTCCTCAGCAGCGGTAGCTTCTGCTTTTTTCTGCGCCCGCATCTGCGGGAAAAAGAGCACTTCCTGAATGGAGTGCTGATTCGTCATCAGCATCGTCAGGCGGTCAATACCGATGCCCAAGCCGGAAGTGGGCGGCATCCCGTACTCCAGCGAACGCAGGAAGTCTTCGTCCAGTGCCATCGCTTCCTCATCGCCGCGGGCAGCGAGCTTCAGCTGCTCCTCGAAACGCCCGCGCTGATCGATCGGGTCGTTCAGCTCAGTGTAGGCGTTAGCAATTTCCTTGCCGTTGACAAAGAGCTCGAAGCGCTCTACCAGCCCTTCGGTAGTGCGGTGCTTCTTAGCCAGCGGCGTCATCTCTATCGGATAGTCGGTGATGTAGGTAGGCTGAATGAGGTTGGCCTCTACTTTTTCTCCGAAGATTTCGTCAATGAGTTTGCCTTTGCCCATGTTATCCTCTACCGGCACATGCAGCTGTTTGCAGGTTTTGCGCAGCTCTTCCTCGTCCATTTCAGAAATATCGATGCCGGTGTATTCTTTGATCGCATCAAACATGCTCAGCCGCTTGTAGGGGCCGGCGTAGTTGATCTGCTGCCCATCGTATTCCACTTTGGTGTGCCCGGTTACCTCGATGGCGATGTACTCCAGGAGCTTTTCCACCATCTCCATCATCCAGTTGTAGTCTTTGTAGGCCACGTAGATTTCCATGGAGGTAAACTCCGGGTTGTGGGTGCGGTCCATGCCCTCATTGCGGAACATCTTGCCGATTTCGTATACCCCTTCGAATC
>CAJXXJ010000544.1 GCA_913062745.1 uncultured Phaeodactylibacter sp. | reverse complement strand
ATCATGCCCAGCTCCTGCCCAAAATCTTCTGCGTAGCGCTCAAAACGATTGCCACCGGTATTCCGGAAAAGCAGCAGATCGCCCGGCAGGCCGTAAGCCTGTGTCTTCATGGCTTCGCCGACTGCAATATCCGGTAAGCCGTCCCTGTCAAAATCCAGTACCGCCACAGCCCCGGTGGAGATGGGGCTGTCAAAGCTGATGGCACCTTCCGCCCGGCGAAAGCGCCCGGTACCGTCATTGAGGTACAGCGCGTCGTTCAGCTCAGGCGAATACATGGAAAAGGCTTTGCCTCCGTGGGCGACATAAAGGTCGGGGTCGCCATCCTGATCGCTGTCAAAAAACAAGGCTGCGACCACCTCCGACCGGCGGCTGTCCGTAAAGTCGGCTTGCAGTGTGTAGCCTTCCGGGCCGGACAGGTAGAGGGCGGACTCCTGGTTTTTTCCGCCACCGGCAAACACATCGTCCAGGCCATCGCCGTTGACATCCGCTGCTGCCAGTACGGGGCCTTTGCCACCGGGCATCGACAGCAGCATGCGCTCGCGGTTAAAGAGGTTCAGGTCGGTTTCTTCGTGCGTAAACGCAAATGGGCCGGATATATTTTTTAAGGCCGGGGGCGGAGCCTTCCACAGCTCCGGTACAGCCGTGGCTTCGGCGCCGTCAGCGTAGCGTACCTGGTAGCGGCTGCCGGCTTGCAGCTGCGTGCGTACGCTTATTTTGCCGTCCGGCCAGATTACGATCAGGCTGTCTGCCTGTGAGATGTTGCCCAGCCCGAAGTGTACCGGCACAGCCGAGCAGGACTGAAAACCCTTGGCAGGAAAGTACTCAAACATACTACGCAGGCTGTCCGCTACGAGAATGACTTTTGTGCCAATGCCCTGCTGGTTTTGGCCCTGGTATTCAAGAGCCACGGACAGGTAAGCAGCGCCGCGTTCAGCAGAGTAATTGCGGTACAGTGTGGCCGGCTGATCAATATTGTTGACCACCAGGTCCAGGTCGCCATCGTTGTCCAGATCGCCGTAGGCACTGCCGTTGCTATAGGTAGGTTCGCCAAGCCCCCATTCCGGAGAGCGGTAGCGGAAATTCAGATTCCCGGTGTTTTGAAAAATAGCGTTAGGCACCGGGGAGGAAGGCATGATATCAATAAGCTTTTTGAGGACCTTTTCATCCTCGGCGATCATGGCTTTGACCCGGGTTTCGTTGGCCATATAGTTCAGGTAATCCTTATCCAGCAGGTCGGAGCGTATACCGTTGCTGACGAAGATATCGCGCAGGCCATCCCCGTCGTAATCCTGAATAAGGGCAGCCCAGCTCCAGTCGGTATCCTCCACGCCCGCCAGGCGACCCAGCTCTACGAATTGCTGCCCGTCGAGGTTTTTGTGCAGCACATTGCGGGCAAACTGATGGTGGTAGCCTTTGGAAACCGCCAGCTGGTATTTGTCCCAGTTTTCGTAAACGGTCTTGGTCTTTTTGCGGTCGGCGTCCCGGGGCAGCATTTCGGTAACGAAAATCTCGGGCAGCAGGTCGTTGTCCAGGTCACTCGCATCTGCGCCCATTGAGCCCATCGACAAAGAGGCGAAACTGCTGTCGGCGCTTTCGCGGAAGCTACCATCCCGGTTATTATAGTAGAGATAGTCCTTTTCAAAAAAGTCGTTGGAGAGAAAAACATCCGGCCAGCCGTCCTGATTGAAGTCCGCCAGGGTAATACCCAGCCCGTAGCCGATACTGCTGGAGTAAATACCGGCTTCACGGGTAACATCCACGAATTTTCCATCCCGGTTTTCCAGGAGTTTATTGCCTTCGGGGTCGTATTCGTCGCGCAACCCCTCTTTCATATCAAACCCGCCTACGGAGCGCAGCGAATTGTTAAGCAGGTAGCAATCGAGGTCTCCGTCCAGGTCATAATCAAAGAAAGCCGTCTGAATGGACAGGCCGGTGATGTCCAGGCCGTAGGCAGCGGATTCTTCGGTGAAGGAGAGGTTGCCCTGATTGATGAATAGTTCGTTGTGGCGGTTGGGGCCGCCGGGCTTTCCGGCTTTGCAGACGTAGATGTCCAGCCAGCCATCTCCGTTGATGTCTACCATGTTGACTCCGGAGGACCAGACACCTTCGCAGGCCAAGCCGGCTTTTTCAGTAATGTCTTCGAATTGAAAATTGCCTTTATTCAGGTAGAGCTTATTGGGGACGAGGTTGCCGGTGAAGTAGATATCCACCAGGCCGTCGTTGTTGATATCCCCCAGGGCTACGCCACCGCCGTTGTAGAAATTGCGGTAGGTATAGGGGTTGTAATCCTCCGTGTAGTGGAGGTCATTAGAAAAGGTGATGCCGGATTCATCCGGGCTGAGGGTAGTAAACAGGGTAGGTTCCGCTTGCTCACAGGCGCTGAGCAGGAAAAGTGTTGCGCACAGGCCTAAGCAGTAGGCAAGCTGGTTTGGTTTTATGAGTCTTGGCAGGGCAAACAGACTTTTCATAATCGAAATTGTACAAAACCTAGAGTTTATTAAGGTAGGTTTTGTATAGGATATGGATGAGTATTTTTTGCCAGATCAAAGAACGCCCGGAACCTCGTAGCCTAAGCTACGAAGGTGAGGACGAGATGCAGAGCTGGTGAAAAAGACCATTCAGAGACATACAAAATTTGCGTTAATAAACTCTCCTAAACGTATATAAATGAGCATCCCGAACCCACGGTTGTACCGGGGTTCGGGATGTCATGAGGATACTAAGATAATAAATTATCGATTAGTAGCCAGGGTTTTGAGTCAGGTCAGGGCTAGCCTGCAGCTGCTCCTGAGGGATCGGGAAGATCGTTTTGAACGGCTCAGACACCGGCTTCTCCCACCAGGTATCACCGTACTTACCGAAGCGGATCAGGTCCGTACGGCGAGCAGTCTCCACGAACATTTCGCGGCCACGCTCTGCCAGGAACTCATCACCGGTCAGGGTACCGTTGTACTCAGATACACCGGCACGGGCACGCAGCACGTTCACATCCGGCTCTGCCTGAGTCCAGTCACCAGCCTGACGGGCACGTGCCTCACCACGGATGAGGTACATTTCGCCCAGGCGGACGATCGGGAAGTCATTATCCATTTCCGGGCGGCCCAGCTGCTTGTAGCTGAACTTCGCTGCACGGGCACCAGCCTGACGGATGGAGTTCGGTGTCAGCTCGTTGATTTCCGGCGTGTAGTTAACCTGCAGGTCTTCATCATCCGCTGCAAAGTCCAGCAGTGCGGAACCGCCGAAGTCAAGCTGCGGGCCTACCAGGAAGCTAGCCTCTTTACGGGCATCGCCATCTTCGTAAGAGTTGTAGAACTCTTCGAGTGTAGCGTAGCCGTTCCAGGGCTGATCCTGGAAGTTGTAAGTAAACTGGCTGGAGTAGTGCAGGTTCATCTGGCTGAAGTTCATACCAGCACCATTAACCTCGTCGTAGCGTACGGAGAAGATGTGCTCCGGGTTGCCTTCGTTGTTAGGAGCGAAAACCGCTGCATAACCCTCAAGCTGATCCGGGTCTTTGTCTACTTCCGGGCGCTTACCCAGGTTGTTCACGGTGCAGCCCTCGCCGCACAGCTGGTATACGCCGCTGTCGATGATGAAGGAAGCTGCGATTTCTGCCTTGTCGTACATCGGCTCGCCAATGTAAACTTCAGCATTGAGGTACAGCTTCGCCAGGATACCC
>CAJXXJ010000543.1 GCA_913062745.1 uncultured Phaeodactylibacter sp. | reverse complement strand
TAATGCACGATCAGAATTCTATCTGGGAACTCAATCCGGAAAACGGCCACTTTGCCCCCCACCCGCTCCATAATTACCTGACCAAAACCGGGTTGAGCCTTCATCCTACCAATCTTGAATTTGGAGAGCAGGGGGAATTACTGTTCCAGCTCGATGGCAATAAATGGGATTACCTGATGAAGTATGAGGCTGCCGGCAACTTCAGGGTAATTGACAGCCTGCCGGCCGGCACAGAGGTGATCAACAACAGCATTACGCGCCTTGATTCTATTCTGTTCTGGGGGCACAATCAGTGCGGAATCAGGCTTTACGAAACCAGGGGGTACACGCTGATAGACCAAATACAATTCAGAGGCGTAAGGGACCGCCCACCTTACCCTTCAAAGTATACGGTGCTCAATCATGATTTGATACTTGTGGCACAAGTGGACCCCGCGGGGCATTTAGCTATTTGGGACCGTTCCCGGAAAAACATAATCAGGCTTCCTTTTCCGGATGGCATGTTCTCGGCTCACCTGCAGGATGAAGCCGGCAATATCTGGCTGGGCAGCCGGCAAAAATTGTATATGCTGACACCGGGGCTGGAGCTGCATGACTACTACCCCCAACTGGCAGGCGTAGCCGATCCCGGTACGCTCCGCAATATGATACAGGGCAAAAACCGGCAAATATTTATCCCCTCTGAAAATGGCTGGTTTCAGTTTAAGCCTGTCCATCAAAGCATAAAGCGTTATCTCAATCAGTCTTCTGCCCGCTGGGGCTACACCACCCGGGGGTTCTTCGAGACAGCAGACGGGCGGGTGGCTGTACGTTGTGAGAGCTGCATCAATGACCCAAGCCAGTTATTCCACTATCTGCCGCAGCAAGGGGAAGCCTATAATGTCCCCATTTCTTTGCATAGCAGCTGCAATGATAAGCTGTTCGGCTGTTTCGAGATGATACGCGACCCGAAAACACAGCTTTTTTGGGCGCAATCCCGTACCGATATATTAGTTTCTATTGACCCCAAGCGTAGGCTCGCGCATTGCTACCCCCTCAGTTTTCCTGGTACGCAAAAAGACTGGACAGGTGTCAACCGGCCCATTGCAGCCAGCAGTCAGGGAGGAGTATGGGGAGGAAAGAACCTCGGTACCTTGTACCACTTTGACCCCCGTGAAAAGACGGCCCGTTTTCTATTCGAAGGCACCGTGGAACACCAGTCGTATGGTATTTTTTCACTTCTGGAGGACAGCAGAGGCAGATTGTGGGTAGGTAGTGAAGGGTCGCTGTTCTGCATTGACCCCGAGCTGCCTCGTGTAATCAGGCAGTATAAATACCAGCAAGGGTTCTCATTCAAGTCCGGCAATATCCACTGCCTGTTTGAGGATTATGACGGCAGCATCTGGGCAGGTACGGAAAAGGCAGGAGTACTGCAGCTAGCGCCGGACGGTACTCTTCAAAGACATTACACTACGCTGGAAGGCCTACCCAATAATACGATAGCTGCCATTTTGCCGCAGGGCGAAGATAAACTGTGGATCAGCACGTTCAATGGCCTCTCCTGCCTGGACAAAAATACCGGGCAATTTATCAATTTCTACGTGGAGGATGGCTTAACGCACAATGAGTTTAATATTACTTCGGCATTCATAGACAGCCGGGGGCAATACTACTTCGGAGGCATGAATGGCGTCAATGCCTTCTACCCCGGGCAACTACTGCAGGAGCAGAAAAGCATCGTACCTACCGTACCTGTCCTTACCGGGCTGCTGTATTATGACACGCGCAGGGACAGCCTGTATACGAATAAATTTGTGCCGGCCAGCCGGCAACATCAAATCTTCTCTCCCGGCACTGCCTGGTTCGAGTACCACTTCACCCTCCCGGACTACAGCAAGCCGGAAGCCAACCGCTTCCAAACCTGGCTGGAAGGGTTTGAGCCTGGCTGGTCTGACCCCACTTTCCGGCCTTTCATCCGTTACAACAATTTACCAGCGGGCAGATATACGCTCCACATCCGGGCTGCCACCCCCCGTGGGCTCTGGAGCCCGGAAGAATTAGAAATCCCCATCACCGTACAGCAGGCCTTTTACAAAAGCTGGTGGTTTCTGGCCCTTTGCCTGCTGCTGGCCAGCGGCCTGGCCTACCTGATGCTACGATATCGCTTCCGCCAAAAACTGAAGCTGGAGCGCATGCGTACGCGCATAGCCAGCGACCTGCACGACGAGGTGGGCAGCTCTCTCTCCTACCTCAACTTCCTGATCGGCTCTTTTGATATCGAAAATGCTCCGGAAAGGACCGCTGCCGGCATCGAAAAGAGCAAAGCCGTCATGAAAAAAACGGCTTCCAATATCCGGGACGTGGTGTGGGCTATCGACGCCCGGCGCGATAAAGCCGGGGACTTGCTCGACCGTATGGAAGATTTTGCCTACGATATGCTCAGCAGCCGGGGCGTGCAGTACGAATTGCACATCAGCGGCATTGAACGGGACATAATCCTCAGCCCTTTGCTGCGGCAAAATGTGTATCTCATCTACAAAGAAGCCATCAATAACATCGCAAAACACAGCAGTGCACAGCGTGTAGCCATCACCCTGCAGCTGAGCGGTAAATACCTTAGCCTGCGCGTGGATGACGATGGCCAAAACCAGAATCAGCAGAAAGTAAAGGGCCAGGGGCTGGAAAATATGGCGCTGCGTGCACGCCGGATAAAAGGCGAGCTGTCGGCAGGGCCTTCGGCTTCCGGATTCACCGTACAGCTGCAGGCCCCACTGTAAGGCCCCACCTGTTTCTGTGGTGGATTGTCTGTACAGCATTAGCTATCTTCGCTCCATATTGTTGATTCCCAAAAGTTGAACCAATGGTAAAAGTCGCCTACATCGAAGATGACCCCTACGTCCGGGATTTTATCACAGACTGCCTCGCCAAAGACAAAGAGCTGGAGCTGGTAGGCAGTACCGACTCCGTGGAGAGCTTTCTGGAAAAATCTGCCATCTGGCCACAGCCGGATGTATTGCTGCAGGACATCAGCCTGCCCGGCATGACAGGCCTTCAGGCCATCCGGCTGATCAAAGACCGCTTTCCGCAAATAGAGATTATCATGTTCACGATCCATGATGACTCCGAACGCATATTCAAAGCTTTCTGCGCAGGCGCCAGTGGCTATCTGCTCAAAAATACCAGCTTCCCCAAAGTCAAAGAAGGCATACTGCAAGTGCACCGCGGCGAAGCCAGTATGACGCCCTCTATTGCCCGCAAGGTCATCTCCTACTTCAAACCGGATAAAAAGCATTCTGAGACCCTTACCGCACGCGAGTCTCAAATCGTGCAGTGCATGGTGGATGGCCTGAGCTATAAAATGATTGCTGACAAACTGCAGCTCTCCATTAATACCGTCTCCTACCATGTCAAAAATATCTACAAAAAGCTGCAGGTCAATTCCAAAGCGGAAGTTGTCGCCAAATCGCTGAAGGGAGAAATATAAACCCGAAACGAGACTGTTCCCTAAACTGTGCCTGCTGGAAATACCTCCTATTTAACTCATTAGTAGTCAAGCTCAGCATCCTCCCTGCCAAGAGGTAGGCGCGTTTCCGTGTGCGACACACATTTATAAACAAGCTCACCACACTACTAGACATTTTTCAAAAGGGATTGATTTTTTCAGCCTCCGCACGCCCCCTAGCCCCCTAAAGGCGGGAA
>CAJXXJ010000542.1 GCA_913062745.1 uncultured Phaeodactylibacter sp. | reverse complement strand
ATCTCCTCGTAGCGACGACCGTCCGGGCTGTGCTCTACAGCCATGTAGTCGTTATTGAGCTCCGTGGCGGTACGCCAGCGGAGGCGGGACTGCTGCCCTGCCCGCTCTGCCTCAAAATACAGCAGGCTGATCGGCAGGGGGGCGCCCTGTACGTCATTGATGACGCCACGGCTCGCCGGCAGCGGACCGTACCAGACCTCATCGTCCGGGCAGGGGCCATCATTGGTGCGCTGCAGGCTTTCATTGAGCTGGGTGCTTGTTCCCTGAGTGATACCGGTAGTGGGCGGGCTGATACCGTCTGCCGGGCCGTCCTCAAAAACAGCGCTGCCGCCAACACGGTAAGAAAACACCTCTACCAAAGTGTCTCTTACGATATTATAGAGGGCTACCCCGCCAATCTCTTCATTCAGGTCAGGCAGCGGCACCCACACAGAGCCTACGCCGTTCAGGTCGTCGCCCAGTATGCCTTCCAGCTGGAAAATGCCGTTATCGCCTACTTGGTCCATAAAATTATAACCACTGTACAGGGCCAGCTGATAATTACCCAGATCCGTACCCGCCCGTCCGGTCAGCTCCACGCCTTTGTCCACGATGGGGTCCATGCTGCGGTAGTGCAGCTCGCTGATGAAGAGCGCATCGCCGTTGACCGGGCAGGGCTGCGCAGGCGTTACGCTGACTTCCGGGCCGGCCAGCCATTCTGTGCCCAGCCGGGTGTAGAGGCGGCAGTAGTACGTGCTGCCGTTTAGCATTTGCGTGACGGTCACGGCGCTTTCGGCACCTTTGTATACCGGGAATACGCCGACGGGCAGGTCGCCGGTGCTGCTCGCCTGAGCGTACACCGTATCCGGTACATAGCTGCTGCCGTCCGGGGAGGCCGGCATTGCGAGGATAGGCGATTCGCTCGCCAGCAGCATCAGCTCATCGTAGCAGGCCGGCAGCTCCCAGTTCAGCATCGCACTGCCGTCCTCGGGGTGCACGCGCAGCAGCTCGGAGGCGGTGGGCATGCCGCATTCGGTGGAGAAGGTGGTGCGGATTGCACCAGCCTTGCCGTAGCAAAAGGTATTATTGCTGTACTGCAAAGCAGTTAGTTCATATGACGCACCAGATTGCAGCCCGGTGAGGGTGAAGCTGGCTACGTTAGCTGAAACCGCAAAGTTTCCCGGGCCAGTCATGCCACCTTGGCCAAATTCATGGTTGGCAAATGGTAAATCGCCACTGCAGGGCAGCCATTCTTCTGTACCGGCTTCGCGGGCAATGACCAAGACATTGACTCCGGGGTTATAATTGAGGTTTATCTCAGCTGTCTCCACGCCTGCATTGATGGTCCCAAATGAAAATGATTGCACCGTAGGCTCCGGGCAGTCCTCCTCCACCGTACCCGCTATACGTACATTAGACAGCGCCCAGTCTGCGCTGTAACTTTCGCTGTCGTAGGCGTACCAGCGGAAGCAAACCTCCCGGCTGTCGCAGACACTAAGGGCCAGCTTGCTGTACGTATAAGACCGCGATTGGGTATCGTCCGGAAGGGCTTCTACACTGAGCTGAGTGCTGCTTGCAAAGCCATCGGTAGAGTAGCGTACTTCAAAGGCGCGGGGCCCATCTGCTGTGCGGCGCTCATCGAAAAACAGGCTGTCGGCCATCAGCTGATAGCCGGGCGCAGGGCTCAGGCACACTTCGGCATAATCTTCAGCGGAGGGGGCATCCACCGTCGGCCAGGCCATAGTTGCAGCATCCGAACCGGCAAAATCAAAGCCGGAGATGCCGTTGCCGTTTGTCAGCGGGCCCGCCAAGACATTTTGCGGAATGCTGTCCGGGTCGGGATCAGCATTGGCGGAAAGCTCGTAGAAACTAAGGGTTTGTGCATAAGCCCCGCTGATCACGCACAGCACGGCCAACAGGATAGGTAGTGTCTTCTTCATAATAGTATGTTTGTTGATCGCTGCAGGCTAACCCCGGCAAGGATAACTGCAGTACTTTTTATACGGGCCCGCTCCTGATTGGCCACGTGGGCTCAGGCATAAGTGCCCTGAAAAAGGCGAAATGCACCGGACGGGCTGTACTCCTACACACGTGACCCAAGTACTGAATTCCTGCCCGGAACTGAGTAGGGAAACCATCGTGGAGCGCAGCCACGCAATTCTGTGCATGACGCTCTTTCGTTCTTTAGCGGACCGGAGGCTTAGCGGCTTTTCGCCAAAAGCACTCTTTTCCAGCCTTACGCTGCCGAATGGCTGTCTCCGGACAACCTGCCACGGCAGATACCGGTGTCAATTGCCGGCAGCCACTCTGCCTTGCGCATATCCGATTCAAAAAATGTGAGGGTGTACAGCTATTTTGTTGAGCTGCTCAACTGTTGCTTTCGGCCCGGTGCGCACAGGCTGAACCTGGCAAAACCCGGAACTATAATTGCCGAACGGGTGCTGAATAGGTAGGGGGGATAATCGGTTTTCTAAACACCTAACCGCAATTTAACACCTTTTGTGCACAAATGCACGCCTGAAAAACAGAACTTTATTTTGTACATATTTTAGAATGTTAATATCTCCGGCTGCCCGGAGCGTATTCCGTGGCTCTTTATCAGCCAGCCAGGCCGATGATCAGGTACAGTAATGCTGCTGCACCGCCGGCCGTAAGCGCGTAGGGCAACTGCGTACGCACGTGGTCAATATGGTCCGTGGCAGAAGCCATAGACGACAGGATGGTGGTATCTGAAATGGGTGAGCAATGGTCTCCGAATACCCCGCCGCCCAGCGCTGCTGCAACAGTCATATACACATCGGCCTGCATACCGCGCGCCATGGGCACGGCTATGGAGATCATAATCGCAAAGGTCCCCCAGGAGGTGCCGGTGGAAAAGGCGATAAAACAACTGACCAGGAAGACGATGAAGGGTACGAAATTTGGCGAAAGCCATGCCTTGGCTACATCCGCTACGTACTGCCCGGTGCCCAGCTCGCCGCAGACGGCACCGATGGCGAAGGCGAACATCATCAGAAGGGCCAGCGGCATCATGCCGGAGATACCTTTAAGCGTGAGGTCAATCATTTCTTTCCAGCCCATGATGCCCTGCACCCGGTAAAACACCATAGCGAAAAGCGTGGAAGTAATCACAGCGATCAGCACAGAAGTAGAGCCGGAGCCCTGCCCGATAGCGTAGAAAGCCTGATCCATAAAGCTGTCGCCGGCCCGCTCTGCCACTGCCGACTCCCAGCCGGTTACCGCCAGCATTACCGGCATCATCAGTACCATGATGACGATGGGGATGACCATATTGTAGGCCCGGGGTTTCGCGCCCGCTACCGTCTGCACATCCGTCAGCTCATCGGATATCATAGGCTGCGCGCCTTCGTTCAGCAGCTCACCACGCTCGCGCACCCGGCGTTCAGCAGCCCGCATGGGGCCGAAGTCCTTACGGGAAAAGATGACGACCAGCACGAGGATAAGCGCCAGGATAGGATAAAAATTATAACCCACCGCCCGCAGCAGGGTGGCGAAAGGGTCATCAAAACCTTCCAGCACTAAAAGCGACATGATGAAGGCTCCCCAGCCGTTGAACGGAATGAGTATACTCGACGGCGCAGAGCTGGAATCTGCGATATAGGCCAGCTTCTCCCGCGAGATTTTCAGCTTGTCAAATACCGGGCGGTACAAAGAGCCTACCGTCAGCACAGAAATGCTC
>CAJXXJ010000541.1 GCA_913062745.1 uncultured Phaeodactylibacter sp. | reverse complement strand
CACGATAATATTCGGATTATTTATGCCGACTGGACGGCCAGTGGCCGTATGTATGCCCCGATTGAAAAACGCTTACAGGAGAGGATTATGCCGCTAGTCGCCAATACCCACACGGACACTAATGATACTGGCTCGGCTATGACCTATGCCTATCATAAGGCTCAGCACCTGATCAAAAAGCACGTGGGGGCCCACAAGAGCGACATACTGATCTCGACCAGTTCGGGTATGACCGGAGTGGTGAATAAATTCCAACGCATACTGGGCTTGCGCCTGCACGAGCGTTTTGCCGAAAGGCTAGCCTTAAAACAGGAAGAGCGGCCCGTCATTTTTGTCACCCATATGGAGCATCATTCCAATCAGACAAGCTGGCTGGAGACGCTGGCTGATGTGGAAGTGATCAAACCCAACCGCGAAGGCCTCGTGGACCTTGCTCACCTTGACGAACTGCTGGAGCAATACCGGGGCCGGGCTACTAAAATTGCGGCCATCACATCCTGCTCCAACGTGACGGGCATTAAAACGCCCTACCACGAAATTGCAGAGCGCATGCACCGGGCCGGCGGGCTTTGCTTTGTGGATTTTGCCTGTTCAGCGCCTTACATCGATATCAATATGCGGCCGGAGGAGCCTATGCAGCACCTGGATGCGATCTATTTCTCTCCGCACAAATTCCTGGGCGGCCCGGGCAGTACCGGTGTGCTGATTTTTGACCCCAAACTCTACACCAACCGCGTTCCTGACAACCCGGGGGGCGGCACGGTAGACTGGACCAACCCCTGGGGAGGGCACAAGTATATCGACGAGATCGAAGCACGCGAGGACGGCGGCACCCCTGCTTTTTTACAAACCATCCGCGTAGCGCTTTGCATCCGGCTGAAGGAAGAAATGGGGGTCGAAAATATCCTGGCCCGCGAGCGGGAACTGCTGGATAAAGTATGGGAGCGGCTCGATGCGCTTCCCGGGCTGCATATCCTGGCCAGTAATGTGCGCGAGCGCCTGGGCGTCGTCTCCTTCTATATTGATGGCTTGCACTACAATTTGGGCGTCAAGCTGCTCAACGACCGGTTTGGCGTACAGACCCGGGGCGGCTGCTCCTGTGCAGGCACCTACGGGCACTACCTGCTGAATGTCTCACAGCAGTACTCCAGGTCAATTACCGATGAAATCAGTCACGGCATCCTTACCCATAAGCCGGGCTGGATCCGCATGTCCATCCATCCGGTAATGTCTGATGAAGAGCTGGAAGCAGTGCTGCACGCTATTGAGCAAGTCTGTTACCACCATGAGGAGTGGGGCAAAGACTACGGGTACGACTCCGGTACGAACGAATTTTACTATAAGCACGCTCCGGCACAGGAAACCGAACGCGTGGCTCACTGGTTTAGTGGGAAAATGGCATAGACATGAATCGAATATACTTTGACCACGCAGCAACCACTCCGATAGATCCGGCTGTAGCCGAAACGATGACGGAGGCGATGCTAAGGTATACCGGCAACCCGTCATCTATTCACAACGAAGGGCGAACCGCACGGGCGGCTGTAGAGCGGGCCCGGAAAACGGTTGCGGACAGCCTGGGCGCTTCTATCGGAGAGATTTTCTTTACTTCCGGCGGCACGGAATCCAACAATATGGCGCTTAAATGCGCTGTACGCGATCTGGGCGTTCGGCGCATCATCAGCTCCCCGCTTGAGCACCACGCGGTGTTGCATGTGCTGGACCGGCTCAGGGATGAGGGCAGCGTGGAGGTGGAACATGTTAAGCTGGACGATAAAGGCCGGGTGGATATGGAAGATTTGCAGCGCCTTTTGCAGGAGAGCGATAAAAAGACGCTGGTTTCCCTCATGTATGCCAATAATGAAATCGGCACCATGCTGAATATGGAGGCAGTGGGGGAACTTTGCAAATCGCACGGAGCCCTCTTTCATTCCGATACCGTACAGACTATTGGCTACTTTCCTATTCAGTTATCGGAGCTGAACGTGTCTTTTATGACTGGCTCCGCCCATAAGTTTTACGGCCCCAATGGGGTAGGGTTTATATACATCAATGCTGATAACATCGTAAAGCCCTACATAGATGGAGGGGCGCAGGAACGCAATATGCGGGGCGGTACAGAAAATATTGCCGGTATTATAGGAATGGCCAAAGCACTGGAAATTGCGCAGCAAGAGATGGACAGCCGCCGGGAAAAGATAGAGGAAGTACGGCAATACCTGCGCGAAAGCCTGGAAGCCGCTTTTGAGGATATCGAATTCAACGGAGACCCGGACGGCGGGCACTACAAAGTACTCAGCGTTTCGTTTCCGCCCTCGCCCAAGGCTGACATGTTGTTGCTCAGCCTGGATATAGCGGGCATCAGTGTGTCCGGCGGGAGTGCCTGCAGTTCCGGAGCGGATGCCGGCTCGCACGTAATAGCAGCGCTTAAGGGAGACTCGCCGCGCAAGACGATCCGCTTTTCTTTTTCCCACCACAATACCCGGGAAGAGGTGGATACGGTCATCGCCAAATTGCAGGAGATCCTGCCGGTGAAAGCGGCAGCGGAAGGATAAGCAGCGGGCAAGGAGCAAGCAGGCTGCTGGCCAAAATTGCCCGCCCGGGCCAATGAATAACGGCCGGTTTGGAATAGTTCCGAACCGGCCGTTGTCGTTTACTTGTTGCGCACCTGCTCGATCGGGACGCGCTGCCCGTCTTGGTAGGAGGCGATCCAGGCATCTTTGATGCCCAGCGTCTTGACCTGCCGCTGCAGCTGCTGTGCCCGCTCGTAATCGCGGAAACGGCCCAGGACAATCTTCTGCAGCTGGTCGGTATTCTCTACGCCCATCCCTTCTTCATTGGTCTGCAGGTCCTCCGTTATTTTCGGGTCTTCGTAAGCACCGATCTGTACGCGGTACCATACACCGTAGTCATCAGAGGTGGCCTGCATTTCACGGGTAGTAGATTCCAGCGCTGCTTCGGTTTGCGCCAGTTTACTCTTCAGCCGGCTGTTTTCCGCCATCGCCTGCTCAGAGCGGTCTTCGGCCTGACTGAGGTTGGACTGCAGGTCAGCCATTCGGCTTTCGTAGCGCTGTTCTGCCTGCTCCGCCTGTTCCCGGCACTGTTGCAGCTCGCGCTCAGCGCTCTCAACGCGCTGTACCATCTCTTCCGATGGTTTGCAGGAAAAAACAAGTAAGCTGATCAAAATTGGTAATGTGTACTTCATGGAGTCGTTTAGTTTGGTTTAGCATCTATTCGGGGCACTGCAGGCGGTAGCGCTCAGCAGGCGGCCTGTCTTTCAAAACCCTAAGCTAGTTAAGATTTCTCAAATAGAATAAAATGGAAAAAAATGCAGCCGCTGCGTGGATAAAACAGACCAATCTGTTATCTTTGCATTCCTTCTAAAGAGAACGGGCATTTAGCTCAGTTGGTTTAGAGCGCTGCCTTGACAGGGCAGAGGTCACTGGTTCGAATCCAGTAATGCCCACAACAAAACAGAGGCCTTTGCCGCACGCGGTGAAAGCCTCTTCTTATCTTAAGCCTGCTCATTATGCCCAATACCGGAAAGCTGATTATCTACGGCGGCATCTTCATCATCCTTATCGGGCTCGTCGTCTATTTTTTCGGAGACAAGCTCAGCTGGCTGGGCCGGCTGCCGGGCGATATCCGGATCGAGCGGGAAAACTTTAGCTTCTATTTTC
>CAJXXJ010000540.1 GCA_913062745.1 uncultured Phaeodactylibacter sp. | reverse complement strand
CGTTCAGTCTTTCTGTGAGCACCACTTCCTGCCGATTTCCGGTAAATGCCATATCGCCTATATCGCTAACGGCAAAGTGATTGGCCTGTCTAAGCTCAACCGGATCGTCGAGTACTACGCTCGCCGGCCACAGGTGCAGGAGCGGCTCACTGTACAGATTGCCAATGAACTGAGAAAAGTCCTCAATACAGAAGACGTTGCCGTTTACATCGATGCCAAGCACATGTGCGTAGAGATGCGCGGCATCAAACATAGTGGTTGCAGCACGGTTTCCACGGAGTACTCCGGAAAGTTTCTTAACGAAAATACGCGTGCTGAATTTCTGAAAGCAATTCAATAAACATAAATTCCAATCTACATGGCAGTTGAACTTCTCGCCAACAAGAAAGTCCTCATTGTGGGCGCTACCGGCGGCATCGGCTCCGAAGCGACCCGTATGATTAAGAACGGGCAAGCTGATGTCTTCATCACGGGCCGCAATGAGGAGAAGCTCTCCAAAGTAGCCAGCGATAACAAAATTCCCGATGAGCAGGTCTTTCAGATGGAGGTCACTGACCCCAAGTCTGTTCAGGCGGTAGCTGATAAAATCCACAGCAAAATCGGCCAGCTGGATATTCTGATCAATGCAGCCGGGGTAGGCTACCTGAAAAAGTTTGAAGACATCGAGCACGAGCAGCTCAGCCGTGTTTTGGACATCAACCTGAAGGGTGCCTTTCTGGTGATGCAGGCCTTTTTGCCGCCTATGAAGGAAGCTAAGAAAGGCATGGTCATCAATATACCGGGCGTATTGGGTAAAGCGCCAATGGCTGCCGCTGCAGCCTACGCAGCTTCCAAGTATGGTCTAAACGGTATGGTAAAGTCCATCCGCGAAGAGCTGAAGCGCACGAACGTCCGGCTCACTAATCTGTACCTGGGAGGTGTGGATTCTGAATTCTGGGACGATATCGATATGCCGGTCAACCGGCAAAAATTCCTGACCGCTCAGGAAGCGGGCCGCGCGGTTTGGTTCCTGTGCCAACAACCGACACACGGAGTGGTAAGCGAAATGGTAATACAGCCATTTAACCATCAGGCCATCTGACAGCATTCCATCTTATCGTTCTGAACCAGAGGCAAGCCCGGACATCGGGCCTGTATGTATCGTATGATTTAATAGCCTGCCGGCCGTTTAATAACTATACGCCCGGCAGGCTATTGTTTTTTCAGGGCTGCTTCACCCGCTGTTTCAGCCACTCGTAGGCAGCTGCAAAATCAGGCAGCCCGTAGCCTTCATCGCTGTTGGGCTGCTCTGCCAGAGAGCCGCTGCGGCGCACCGCTTCCATAAGGATAGGGGCGGGCACATCAGGAAAGGCCTGGCGCAGGCAGGCAACGGCGCCCGCAGTAATGGGAGATGCGAAAGATGTCCCGCTGCCCATACTGACCCGGTAGCGGTAAGCATCTGCTAAAAAGACCCAGGCACCGGGCGCAATCACGTCCGGCTTGACCGGCAGCCGCTGCGGCAGGCCTACGGAGCTAAAGGAAGCCAGTTTGCCTTTCAGGTCAGTAGCTCCCACAGCCAGCGCACTGGGCGCGTCTGCCGGTATGCCGATGTACCGCCAGGGCGAGCCGCCTTCATTGCCTGCGCTGGTAACCACAATAATACCCTTGGAGACCGCAATTTCTGCTGCCTGGCTCGCTACAGATACTTCGCCGGTCAGGCTGCTGGTATCATAATTCATGCTTGCATCGTCAAAGATGGTGTAGCCCAGGGAGGAATTGACAATATCCACGCCCATGCTGTCGGCAAATTCTATGCCGGCTACCCAGTGGCATTCTTCGATGCGGTGTTCGCCGCGGGTATCCTCTGTTTTGATGCAGATGTAGGAGGCCTCCGGCGCAGTACCCACAAACACTTCCGGCTGGTCGGCAGCCATAGTGGAAAGGACCTTTGTGCCGTGAGTGCTCGATTCGGCAACCAGTGTGTCACCATCCACCACATCAAGCGTGTACAGCAAGCGCCCCTCTGCCCGCAGGCTATCGAAGAAAGGGTTGACGTCCAGGCCGATAAAGCCACCGTCCAGTACGGCTACCCACACGCCTTCTCCCCGGTAGCCCATTGCATGCAGGCTGTCCCCTTCTATCAAGTCAATTTGTCGCTCTCCGTAGCCATACTTATTGCCTTCCATGCGTTTGCTCAGCAGGCTGTCCACCTTATAGTTGGTTTCCCGTCTGAGGCTGGCCTGCAGGGGTTTACGGTAGGGCCCTGCTATCCAGACTGTATCCACATAGGGGAGGGCAGCAACTGCTGAGGCCGCACTGTCGCTGGCGAAAAAAGTAGCTGCATTAAGCCAGCGGGAGCGGTGGTGCACATGGCCGCCCGCTGCCTCCAGCCCTTTCAGGTAGTCCGGATTGGGCGGAAAGTCCTGCTGGCTGACCGGGATATTCAGCCGCTCCCGCCGTTCAATAGCGCGCTGAGAAAGGTAGGCTTCCGGTTCATCCACGCTGTAGGGAGAGCCGTCTTTATCAGAAAAAGAAGCCCAGTAGAAGTTCAGCACACTGTCGGGTGCCTGTGCGTTGAGGCTGGCCAATGTGCCCAGGAACAGGCCAACCAGCAGAGTGTGTTTGATCATGTGATACGGTCTAGCTTAAATTTAAATAATTCATCCAGCTGTTGGTGAATGAGCTCCGGTAGCTGTCCCCGGTTGTATTCCCGGCTCATTTTGAGTACCCGGTCCTTAATTTTCCCGGGCTGTACGGTACGCCGGGCCGTTTTGTTGGCAAACGCGTCGGGCTGATGGATATTGTCCGGCGGTGGCGGCACCACTGTGGATACCAGCACGGAATAGGAGCGGGGGGCGTCCGGTGGCAGTATCCAGCGCTGAATGCCGGACTCTATTTCCAGATATACCCGTATAGCTGGCCCCGAAAGCCGAAACTGAAAACCGCACAGCACATCCCCTTCCTGCGGGGGGGAGGGCAGCAACAGTTCTTCTGCGTCCAGTACGATTTCTAAATAGCCTTCATGCCCTTCCGAGACATTACCTTCCCGGTAAAAAAGTGCTGTGCAGCCGATATCCTCGGGCTTCATCAATTCGATGAGGGCTTTGTAAAATTCAAAAACCGGTTCCGGTTTCAGACCGTACACAGAGAGGTAGCCGCTGTTTTCCTCCGGGTGCAGGCGGGCAAAAATCTCAACGCGGGCTTCAAACATGCGGTGCTCCCAGGCTTCCAGCTCATCTACCCAGGCAGGTTCGTAAGCAGAACTGCCCAGGCAGGCACAGGAGAATTGCCGCTCCAGCCGGATGATGTCTTCGTACAGCGCATCAATTTTTTCCCGGGTTTCCAGGTAGTAGCTGTACTGTTCGGCAGCCTTGTAGTCCTTCCAGAATTTATCGCCTCCCTTTTTTTTGCGCTGTGTGAGCAGGTCCAGCTCGCTGAGGAGCTTGACGAAAAACTGCCCTTCGCGCAGCTGCTCTGCCTGTCTGCGCAGCTTGCTGGCATGGTCGGCATGGCTGATTTTTGCCCATTCTTCCAGTAGCAGGTCAAGCCCCAGCGGGTCTGCTGTAGCCGAAACCTGCAGTCGCCCGTCTTCTACTGCAACCGTCAGGTCCAGCTGATCATCCGGCTCTTCGGCATTCAGGCTTTTGGCAAGCGGGATGACAAGCTAGTCGCGCAGGGTGCGCTGCAGGTAGCGGGCTCCGTACTT
>CAJXXJ010000539.1 GCA_913062745.1 uncultured Phaeodactylibacter sp. | reverse complement strand
GCCGATGAAACTGTCACAGCGCGGGTGCTCACGGTAATGCTGGCCGAGGAATACTGACTTCAGCGCATTTTGGGATGCATTGGTGACGCTGCTTCCCGTTGCTCGGCCAACAATTGCATGTAGCGGATCATGCTGTCGGCAAAACCATTTCGGTTTTTAAACCGTGTTTCATGGTTCCTGCGTTTCTTCGTATTCTGATATCCTCACTTTTGCAGCTTCGCAGACGCCGAGTGGTAGCCGCTGTCCTTGTACCGTTTTCTGGCCGTAGCCCAGCTCATCCATATTTGGATAGCAGGCTTCAGCGGGGTGTCGCAGTCTCATTCATTCTGCTTATCAAATTTGAACGACTGCAGGACTCAGCATTAAATTACATATCTACAACAAAGCCTTAGGGGGAAATGAATCCAAGCCCTGCGAAAAATTCCACAGAGGTGCTTTAAGGCATCTAGAAGCAGTCTCAGCACGGTTGATCTGGACTTTTCGATAATTAAAGCCTGCTGGCGGAGATGTGATGGGAGCGGCAGATGTTCAACGCAACAAAAAGCAAATCGCTCCTGCTAGCCTCAACTTTGATCGTCTTCAGTAATATGGCAGTTGGACAAGAACAGCCTGCAGATTTCCTGACAGAGGAGTTCTTGTCCAATTACGGTCTTGGGCTAATCCGGGCTCAAGATGCCTATGCAGCGGGCTTTACCGGAAAGGGCGTAACCATAGCCATTGTTGACTCGCCGATGCAGTTGACCCATCCCGAATTCCAAGGCCGCGTAGTCTTTCGTCATCCAACCACTAATTTCCCGATTTCAGATGCTGAGCTTTTCGTCCACGGAACTCATGTGGCGGGTATTGCAGGAGCAGCCCAAGATGGCCGTGGCATGATGGGCGTAGCTTTTGATGCTGCGCTGGCGCAAATTGCACTTGACTACGACAATTTACAAAATCCGGTAAATTTAAGAGCTAGTGCGGCAGTGATAGAGTCTGGTGCATCCGTCATGAACGGAAGCTTCGGCAACCTCGATGCGCCCGCAGAATTCATGCAAGACGGAAGCGCTAATCCATTCTATCAAGTCTCTGATTACACAGCGATTTTGGAAAATGAATTGCTTTTTTATATTGATCAGATCAGAACAATAGATGCGGGTGATGTGGCAATGATTTTCTCTGCCGGCAATTCGCAAGAGAGCCAACCGGTTGCAGCGCAAAATCCCTTCTTCCCCGCCTTTCTTCCAATCATTACACCTCAGGTTACCGCCGAAAGCTCTTTGTATCGTATTTTGGATGATAGCTCGGATATCGATAATCCGAACACGTGGAAATTTTCTGAAAACGCTTCCCTCGCGCAATTGGACTTGTCGGATTTGCGCGGCAGCATGATCGCCGTGGCAGCGATTGGTATGGAGGAGGGCCGGGTCTTCATTGCAGATTTTACAAACTACTGCGGCCTTGCAGCCGATTGGTGCATAGCGGCGCCTGGTTGGGACATATATTCAACATATCCAGTTGATACATATGATACGCTGGGTGGTACCTCTATGGCCGCTCCGCATGTAACCGGAGTTGCCGCTCTTGTCAGGCAGGCATTTCCCTATATGACAGCTCGGCAAGCGATAGAGATTGTCCTGACTACGGCCGACGATCCTGGTCTTGATCCTACAATTCTGGGCCATGGGCTCGTGAATGCCAGCCGCGCGGTTCGGGGCCCGGTTGAACTCGGCCATCCCTCACTTCTGCCTAACCAGGAAAGCATTTTCGCCCCTGTATTCGCCGTTGACACTAAGGATCACGACTCGACTTGGAGCAACGATATCTCCGGGACGGGCGGTATGAGCAAAGCTGGTGCCGGAACTTTGCGACTGACAGGAAATAACACGTATACGGGCTCGACAAGTATCACGGGTGGTAAGTTGCAGGTGGACGGCTCGATCGCCTTGTCCGAGCTGACTGTGGGTCAGGGCGCGACCGTTAGTGGACGTGGCATTCTTGGACCTACCTTCCTCATGGGCACAATTGCACCCGGTAATTCCATCGGCACCCTTACTGTCAACGGCGATCTGACGTTTGCCTCTGGCTCAACCTACAATGTCGAACTGGGTACAAACGGAACGTCTGACCGTATCGTCGTGAACGGTGATGCAAGCATTATGCCCGGGGCCATAATGCTTATAACAGCTGACGGGGTCATTCCACTCGGAACGTCCTATTCCGTGTTGACAACGACCGGCACAGTTTCAGGCAGTTTTGAAACCGTGCGCGATCCTTACCTTTTCATGGACTTTGCCGCCACGCAGGAGCCGGGATCCGTCTCCATAGCTTCAAAGCGCAATGCGACCCCAATGACAGCCTTTGCATTAAATGCAAACCAGTTCGCCGTGGCGCAATCCATTGATACCTTGCCCGCAGGCTCAGGTCCGCTTGCCAATTTGCTTTTGGCTACCAGCCCCACTGCTGCACGGACGTTTTTCACCGCCTATTCCGGAGAAATTTACGCCAGCCAGAAGTCCGTGCACTTGAGTGAGGCAGGCAGGCTGCCGCAGGTTTTGTCCCGCCGTATGACAAAAATCAGGCGCGGTGCGGAAAAGACAAATTCGCAAGGAACATTTGCGCAAAGTGATGATTTGTCCTTCTGGGCGCAGCCTTATGGGAGCTGGGGCGAACTTTCAGCGTCCTCTGTTGCCGACCGTGTGTCCTATTCCGGGCAGGGTTTGGCATATGGCGCGGAAATGGAGGGGGAAAGTGGCTTGCGGCTTGGCGTGGCCATGGCGTTCACCGGATCTCACGTGACTGTCGCGGGGAGCAAGTCGTCAACGGATGCACAGCATCTCATGGCCTATGGCGCGGGCGATCTAGGTCCGCTTCGCGTGGGCGGTGGTCTTATCCAGTCCTGGATGCAAAGTGACGTGAAACGAAGCTTGCCATTTGGCGATGTGGCCTCAGCCAAAGTGGATAGCAGAGTTACGCAGGCATTCAGCGAACTCAGCCTGCCTCGATCTGTCAACTCAAATCTGTCGTGGGAGCCGTATCTACAGGCCAGCTACAGCTGGCTGCAGCAAAGCGCATTCCTTGAAACTGGAAGCGATGCTGCGTTGACCGGTTTGCACGAGACCACCTCTACAGGCACATTCCAACTTGGGGCGCGGATCCACCACAGTTGGACAACCTCTGGGCGGCCCTGGGACTTTGACGCTTCGGCAAGCATAAAGCGTAGTTGGGGCGACACTGACCCGACAGCTACACTTGCCTTTGCTGGCGGGTCTTCCCCGTTTGTTGTTCGAGCGCCGTCCATTGAAGATACGTCATTTGCTCTTGATGTAAGCCTTGGCGCCGAGATCGGTAAAGCAGGGCTGGTTGACGTCGGTGTCTCCAGCGAATGGGGGCAATCCCGCGAAAGGCATGAAATAAAGGCGTTGCTCAAGTGGGTATTTTGATTTTTGCGAAACGTTGTAACAGCAGCTGAGCCGGAACACTTTCCCATTATCAGCTTCAGTTCGACCGATGGGTCATCTCAGTTGCTTTGGCCGTGGCTCTGCGACGGCGCACAAAGCAATCAGTAAGAAGCAACTGCCGGGTGGTTTTCGACATGCTGCGCGGCAGCTGTCAAAACCTCATACAATATGCATTCCATTAGGTTTTTGCGTAACCCATTGAGAACCTTGCAGGTCAGGCCCGGCTGGAATTCGGTCGACGGCCCAAAACCTAATA
>CAJXXJ010000538.1 GCA_913062745.1 uncultured Phaeodactylibacter sp. | reverse complement strand
AACCCGCGAACTAACCGAGCAAGGAGGAACGAGCATCCGCATCGGCAATTAAAATCCTATTGTTGGCCCGCTCGCCGGGATGCACGACGCCCGTAGAGCGGCTGCTGATCATCACCCGATAAAAAAAAACAGAGGAAATGAAAACGGTACTGCTGAGCCTGATGCTGCTCGGGCTGACCACCTGTCTGCACGCTCAGTCCCGACTGAACGGGCAGGTAACAGATACGTCGGGTACGCCTTTGGCAGGGGCAACAGTCCTGCTTTTGCAAAAAGCGGATTCCATTCTTGCTGCCCACACCGTTTCCGGCAAGGACGGCCAATTTGAAGTGCATGATCTGCCGGCAAACGAATACTGGTTGCGGATTACCTTTGTCGGGTACGAATACTTCACGAAAAGCATTTCACTGCAAAGGCCCGAACAGCTCAGCTTGGGAAGGATCGTACTACGGGAAAAAGTAGCAGAGCTGCGCGGAGTAGAGGTGAAAGCGGAGCGCATGCCTATTAGCGTGCGTGGGGATACTATTCAGTACCATGCTGATGCCTTCGGCACCCAGCCGAATGCCACCGTGGAGGAGTTGCTGAAGCAGCTGCCCGGCATTGAGGTAGACGGGAATGGCAATATCAAAGCGCAGGGAAAAAAGGTGGACCGGGTACTGGTGGAGGGACGGGAGTTTTTTGGAGATGACCCCAAGATAGCTACTCAAAACCTGCCTGCTGATATCTTGGATAAGGTACAGCTGTACGACCGAAAATCCGAAGCGGCAGAATTCACCGGGGTGGACGATGGGCACCGCAGCGCTACCATCAACCTGCAGCTGAAAGAAGGCAAAAAGCGGGGCTACTTCGGTACCGGGCAAGCCGGTTACGGCACCTCCGGCCGCTTTGCTACCAAGGGGAATCTTAACCGTTTTGCGGAAACGCACCAAATATCCGGTATTGGCCGCTTCAACAATATTAATGAGCAGGGCTTCAGCCTACAGGATTATTTCAACCTGATGGGAGGTATGCGAAACGCTATGAGCGGCGGTCAGCTCCGCATCAACCCCAGTGACCTGGGCATCTCCCTGGATGAGAACAGCCCGGCAGCCGGCATTTCCACGACGGCTTCCGGAGGGCTCAATTTTAATAGCCAGCCTGGCGAGCGGGTAGATTTTTCTGCCAATTATTTTTTCAGCCAAATGAGCCGGAATCTGGATCAGCAAGTGGAGCGGCAGTACTTCCGGGGCAGTGATGCTACCTTCCGCACCTTCGAAGACGAAAACAGGCTGGCTACTACTGTGAACCACCGCCTGAATAACCATCTGAAATACACCATCGATTCCATGCAGGATATTCAGCTGCGCGCCAACTTTGGTTGGATGCAGACCGGGCTAAGCTCGGAGAGTTTTCGCGAAACGGAAGTAGGTGAAACCAGCACGGGAAGCATTAACACCCTGGATAAAAACTATCAGTATGGCCAACGGCACATCCGTCTCGACAGCCGGGCAGTCTACCGGCGTAAGCTAAACCAAGCCGGGCGGTCTGTCGTAGCAGAAGCCAGCTACGGCAATCAAACCGGGGTTGTAGACGGCAACCTGGCATCTGTCAGCCGTTTTCCAGGCAGCCAGCTCACGGACTCGTTGTTTCAGCAGCAAAACAGCAGTCAGGCACAAGGCAGTTACGATGCCCGGCTAAGCTATACCGAACCCCTGGGCCGGGGCCATTATCTGGAAGCTACCTATCAGCGCCGCAATTATCAGGAAGTTTCCTCCCGCGATTTCTTTGATATCCGGAACGGGCAACCGGTTTTCAACCAAGCCCTCAGCAACCGGTTCAACAGCGGCTATACGTATGACCAAGCTATTGTCCGGCTGCAGCGCAACCGGGACGATTACCATCTTTCCATTGGGCTGGCAGCTCAGGACGCCCGGCTTAGGGGGCGTTTGCAAACGGAACCCTTCCCTGTGCAACGGCGCTTCGCTAATCTGCTGCCCCGCCTGAACTGGCGCTACGAGTTTAGCGCTGCCAAAACTCTTGAATTCCGCTATCAGACCAGCGTACAGGAGCCCACCGTAGAGCAGCTGCAGCCTATCGTAGATAATAGCGACCCGCTAAACCTGTATCGGGGTAATCCGGGCTTACGGCCGGAGTACCGGCATGAGCTGCGGGTGCAAACAGTTATTTACGATGCTTTTTCTTTCACCAGCTTTTTTGCCTTGCTGGATGCAAGGTACACCCGCAACCGGATCACGCAGGAGACCTTTTTTGACGATGAACTGCGTCAGCTTACCCGCCCGGTAAATGTGGATGAAGATGTCCTTCTGTATGGTAGCCTTTCATTCGGGACGCCTCTGCGATGGATCAAAAGCCGCTTCAAAGCCAGCCTGAACGGCAGTTACAATCACGCATTGCTCCCCCTTGACGGCACAGTGCAGCCGCTCAGCCGCTGGAACGGCACACTTCGGCTGAGCCTGGAAAACCGCAAACAGGATAAGTTGAGCCTGCGTGCCGGTGCAGAATGGCAGTTGCAGCGCACGGTATACCAGAATGCGCCCGCTCTTGATCAGCAATTTAGCAGCCAGTCTTATTTTGCAAAGTCAGAGGTAATGATCGGTAACAAATGGCAGGTGCGCAGTATGCTGGATTATCAGGTCTTTCCCCAAGGGCCCTTTGCAAGAAAGCTGGGCTTTCCGCTTTGGGAAGCAGGGTGCTCTTTCTTTGCCGGAGAGGCCAGGCAACTGGAGGTGCGCCTTTCTGCATTTGACCTGCTTAACCGTAACCTCGGGGTCAACCGGAGGGCCACTTTTAACTATGTTGAAAACGAGCGGGTAGTAGCTTTGGGCAGATATGTGATGCTAAGCGTGGTGTATCAGTTAAGGCGTTTTGGCCAATGAGGGCGGAGCCGCTGGCGGAGCCATTTTTAGGAACACAAGCAATATGATTCCCCGAAAACCGGTCAATAATGGGCTGTGGGGCAAGGGTTACTGTGCTATAGCTTGAAAAAGCGCATTTTTATTCGTAAATAGGAAGAACGCCCGGGTAGTTCCAATCCATTTCTTCGGCAGGTTATTCTGCCGTTGTTCCTCATTACATTTTTAAAAAGAACCACGTGAGTAACCTAAGCCCTAATGGTAACCTGGAAAATGCTTTTCGTGCCAGCCAAAAGCGCGTACAAATAGCGGCAAATGCTGCTCGTTTGGGTTTATTCGAGTGGGATATGCTGGATAGTAGTGCACATTGGGAAAACATCCATATCTACAACATCTTTGAACGATCCCCGGACGCCGGGCCAGTCACCAAAGAGGAATTCGTCAATGAATACCTCCTGCCAGAGGACAGGAAGAAGTTTGAGGGCCTTTGGAGAAGTGAGGCGGTCGGCGAAGAGCACTTCTCATTTGATTGCCGCATCGTATGCGGCCCGGGGCAGCAAGTGAAATGGGTGAAATTTCACGGAGAGTTCGAGCGGGACGAAATGGGGAATCCGGTCAGGCTACATGGTATTTTACAAGATGTCACCGCCCAAAAACGGCGGGAGCAACAAGCTGCCTTGTTGGCCGAAATAAGGGAGAACCTCTCTCGCCTGACAGCCCCGGAGGAATTGTTTAATTACGCTAGTGCCAAGGTGGCAGAATACCTGCAAGCCAGCAATTGCCTGTTTGTAGACATCGAAGAGGGGCAGGGCCTTGCAGTGATCTCGTACTCCTGGAGTAAAGGGGGAGAA
>CAJXXJ010000537.1 GCA_913062745.1 uncultured Phaeodactylibacter sp. | reverse complement strand
ACTTAGATGTTAAGATTAAGGCTGGCAATTCTTGCCACATTGGTTTTGTTTAGAATTATTCCAAATAACGCCAGCGCCCAACCCCTTGAAATCTGGGAGATTCAGGGCAGCGGCGCGGCGAGCCCTTACCTTGGGCAGGCCATCACTACGGAGGGGAATATTGTTACCGCCCGCGGCAATGGTTTCTTTTTTATCCAAACCCCGGACGAGCGGGCAGACGAAGACCCACTCACTTCGGAAGGGCTGCTCATTGCTGATGCCTATTTTGGCAGCGTAGGGGATGTGGTCAACATAAGCGGCCTGGTGGAAGAACAGGATGGCATGACAGTGCTCTCCGGCCCGGGGCTCTCCATCACTCCTACGGGACAGTCCATGAATTTGCCCGTGCCCGCTGTATTTACGGGCCAATTCCCCTCGGAGGTGCCCGGGCCGGTACACAGCCTGGAGCGCGTAGAAGGCATGCGCGTCACCTTTTCAGCGCTGGCCAACGGCCCCAGCGGCTTTTTTGAAACCGTCCCCCTGCGCATGGAGCAGGAGCGGGTAATGCGTGAGCCCGGCATTGAATTCCCGGGCCTGCCCGGCCTCCCGGTATGGGACGGCAACCCGGAATTATTCTGGATTGACCCCAACGGGCTCAATGCGCCCAACGACCGCTTTATCACCAGCAACTCGCAAGTTACGGCAACCGGGGTGCTGCTGCAGGGCGACACCGACTTCTGGCTCGTACTGCCGGATAGTTACAGCGTAGAGCCGGCTGCGGAGGCTGAGCCTGTACGCCCCAAAGACAGCGACGAAGTGACGGTGGGCTCGCTCAACCTGCTGCTCCTGTTTGAAGATGAACCGGATTTCATCAACCGTGCCCGTAAACTTGCACGCTACGTGACGCAGCAGATGCGGCTGCCCGACATCCTGGCCGTACAGGAAGCCGGCTCACTCGGCGCGCTCAACGAGCTGGCTTACCAGATTGAGCTGATCAACCCGGAAGTAAACTACGACACCTACCTGCTGCCCACAGATAAAAGCCTGAAAACGGGCTACCTGGTGCAGGATTTTGTGCAGAATGTGACAGTCGCCCAGCTTGGGGCCAGCGAAGTGCTGACCTTTAGCAACGGGCTGCTGCACGACCGCCCGCCTTTGCTGCTGCAGGGCACTTTGCCTACCGTGCCCCCTACCCCTATTCAGGTTCTGAACCTGCACCTACGGTCGCTGATCGGCATCGAGAGCCCCACGGACGCTGCTTTTGTGCGCAATAAGCGGCATCAACAGTCTATTTCGGTGGCTAATATGGTGGAAGCCTTACGGCAAAACGGAAACCTCGTGGTACTGGGCGACTTCAACGCCTTCCCCTTTACCGATGGCTATGTGGATGTATTCAACCAAATCTCCGGAGAGCCAAGCCTGGGCGCCCTGCTTGAGCCATTATCCATCATCGCGCCGCCCATACAAAATGAGCTGGAAAGCCTGCCCCCGGAGCAACGCTACTCCTATGTATTCCAGGGCAGCGCGCAGGCACTTGACCACTGCCTTACGGCAAATCTGCAAAGCCTTACATCAAACGGTATGGAATACGCCCGCGGCAACGCAGATTATCCTCTGGCTTATGAAGATAATACCAATTTGCCGTGGCGGGCATCTGACCACGACGGGCTCGTCCTTTACCTGAAGATGGAAAACCTGGTGGCCAACACGCAGCTTTCCGTGCCTTCCCGTATCGTCATCCGTGCACCAAACCCTATACGCGCCGGTCAAAGTATTGCCATCAGCAGCCAAATGACTGCTTTGCGCCAAGCCCGCATTACCGATTTGACGGGGCGCGTATTGGCCTACTACCGGCTGCATGGAGACCGCAGCACGATCGACTGGCCCTCCCTGCCCGCTGGCCTGTACCTGTTGTCTGTAAACGGCGAAAAGGGTGTACGGCAGATAAAAATCATCAGCCAGTAAAACAAAACGCTCCGGCCTGATGCGTATCAAACCGGAGCGTTTTACTTTTTCCTTTTCGGGAATCACCCATTTACGGGTTCACTCATCAGAAATTGAACTGAATACCCACACTCGGCAGAATCGGCAACTGATCCACCCGGTTATTGGTTACCCGGTCAATGAAGAAGATATTTTCCCGGTTGTATGCATTCGTCACGCTCACATTCACGTCAAGTGAGGTATACTTGGAAAACTCAAAAGTACGCTTAAGCGAAAGGTCGAGGCGGTGGTAGTACGGCAGGCGGCCGCCGTTCAGCTCGTCGGTCAGCAGCGTACCCAGCCCGAAGTTGCCGGTCAGGATGTCCGTAAAGAGGATGTCCTGGAAGTCGCTTTGCTCGTAGAAGCCCTGCGTTTGGGTGAAGGGGAATCCGGAGCCCAGGTTCCAGCGGGCGCTCGCTTCCCAGTTTTGATTGTTGCCAAATACACGCGTAACCAGCAGGTTGACGTTGTGGCGGCGGTCGAAAATGGTGGGATACACCTGAAAGCCATCGTCCCGCGTCACCCGGCCCAGCGAGTAAGTCGCCCAAACGTAAGTATTGGCGGTCTGATAGCGAGCAGAAAGGTCTATGCCGTAAGCCTCGCCCGTTTCGGTAACGAATTCCGGCTCCAGAGCGCTCAGGCGGTTGCGGTTGATGTTGATCAATTGCGTAAAGCGCTTCAGGTAAGGCTCCACGTTTACCGTCAGTTCGTTAGAAATGTCCACTTCAAATCCGGCTACGGCGTGCCACGCGCGCTGCAGGCGGTCGTCCGTCATCTCGGTGCTGTTCGGGCGGAAGATAGTCTCCTGCGGGCCGGCCAGGAAACCTACGAAGAAGTTGACCACATCCAGGTCATTGACCGTACTGATCAGGTTTTGTGAGTAGCGCCCGCCAGCCGCCTTGAAGCGCAGCCAGTCCGTAATGTTATACTTCATGCCAAAGCGCGGCTCTACGGACATTTCCGTTTGTGAGGCGTAGTAATGCAGGCGCAGCCCCGGCTCCAGTATGAGGTCGCCGATTTTCTGTTTGTACTTTACATAGCCCGCCAGTTCGGTGGTGAAGTCCCGCTGCTCAATGCTGATACCGAGCAGGTTGCGGAAGCGGAAATCCGTATTGAACCCGGTAAAATCAAAGCCGTAATCGATTTGGCTGCTCGCGCCGTAGTAGGTAAAATTGAGCAGCGCATTGAAGCTGTTGATGCCGCTCTGCCGCGGCCGCCCGTCGGCCTCCTGCAGCCTGATTTGGTAGTCTGTAACGGCTACTGTACCGTTGAGGATCACGTTAGAGTTGGGCGGAATCAGGCTAAACTGTGCGCCACCCCCGGTAGTCGTCCAGTCGAGCTTAGCCAGCCCCACGAAGTCAAAGGCGTCGGTAAAGCTGAAGCCAAAGAGGTTGAGCTTGCTGCCGTTGCTGCCTACAAAAGACAGCTTGCCGTACAGGTCTGTAAAGGTATACGGCAGGCCGATGTCGGAGCCGTCCAGCCCGGCAAAGGAGGTGTCGCGGGCAGCGAAGGAGAAGAAGTCCTTGTCGACTGCATAACCGTACAGCGCTTTGGAAGACTCATTGAGGTAGGAGTGTTTGGCCGTGAGCAGGAAGGAAGTGCTCCCGCCGCCATCGTCACTCAGCTTTTTGATGGGCCCCTCGATCAGTGTTTTGGCCAGGAAAGGGCTGGCAGATACCAGGCCGCTCATGCGCTTTTTATTGCCCTCGCGCGTCTGAATGTCCACTACTGCGGATACCCGGCCGC
>CAJXXJ010000536.1 GCA_913062745.1 uncultured Phaeodactylibacter sp. | reverse complement strand
TTATCGAGGTAGCTCCCCCAGCTGCCGCTCTCGTACGGGTAGAACATCAGCATCCACTCTTCTGCGGTTGGTTTGCAGAGGACTGCATATTCGCCAGCGGGCATTTCCACACCACCTACCACAACGTCCTTGTCAAAGGTAAATTTGGTAGCAGCGTTTGCGCCAAAGCGCCACACTTTGCCATAGGGCACTAAGCCGTCCTCGGCAAAAACTTCCCGGCCTTTCACGCCCGGGCGGGAGTAGTTGATCTGAATGTCCGTAAGGCCAACCATTTGCTCCAATTCAGCGGCAGGGCTTGGTGCAGGTGTTTGAATCTGAGCTGTCGCCTGCGGTACCGCAAGTGCTACGGCCAGCAGGACAACTAGTGAGCTAATCAGCTTTTTCATTGTTGGTTTGGTTTTAATAATTATTGAGACTCTTAAAAATTAGTTCCGTTCTTGTGCAAGGTATTGCGTGAGAAACCTTAAAAACATTCAACAATTCACTGGACCCTTGGTTGCAGCAAGGCAGTGTTAAACCTTGAACGACTATGACGATTGCTATCATTGCCCACGATGGAAAGAAAGCTGAGATGGTGGGCTTCATTAAAGACCATACTGAGCTGTTTCAAAAAAAGTCGATCCAACTGATCGCCACCGGCACTACCGGATCTCATCTGGAGCGCGCTAACCTGCAGGTAGAAAAGATGCGCAGCGGCCCCATGGGCGGAGATGCACAAATTGCCAGCCGGTTGGTAGAAGGCGAAATCGATATGGTCATTTTCTTCCGCGACCCGCTCGGCAAACACCCGCACGAAGTGGACGTCAGTATGCTGATGCGGCTGTGCGACGTCCACAATATCCCTCTGGCTACCAACCATGCAGCAGCGCTGCGCTTCATACAGACACTGTAGCTTTAGCCGGCCACCCATTGCCAGCTGTAAACCTCAGAGCAGGACCTCCTGTTTAGACATAAAACACTGGCATGCAATACATTACAAACAAAAGCCTCTTTTCTTCCCTCTATTTTGCGCTCAAGCGCAGCTTCCTGGCTGCCCTGCTGGCTATCGGCCTGGGCTTGCTGGCAGGCTGCAATCCGGAGCCGGCAGAAGACGCCACAGCTGCTGAAGCGCGGGGCATCCGGCCCATGGTAAGCAGCCCACAGGTGGAGCGGGACCTGGCCGAAATCCGGGAGTCCGGCGTACTGCGCGCCATCATGGTCTACAGTGAAACCAGCTACTTTCTCTACCGCGGCCAGCCGATGGGGTTCGAGTATGAACTGCTGCAGCGATTAGCCGATGAACTGGAAGTTGACCTGGAAATTGTACCCGCTGAAAACCTCGACCAGCTCATCAGCATGCTTAACCGGGGAGAGGGGGATATCATTGCGCACGGGCTTACCGTGACCCAGCCCCGCCAGGAATTTGTAGATTTTTCGGACTACCTCTACCTCACCAAACAGGTGCTGGTGCAGCGCAAACCGCAGGACTGGCGCGACAAGAAAGTGCACGAAATTGAGACCGAACTGGTACAAGACCCCATTGAACTGATCGGAGACACCGTATCCGTACGCCTCGCTTCTGCATACTACGAGCGCCTGCAAAACCTGGAACAGGAAGTGGGCGGTGATATACACGTGAATACGCTGCCGGGCGAGCTGTCCACCGGCCGCATCATCAAACAAGTCGTTAACCAGGAACTGGAATATACCGTAGCGGATGAAAATATTGCTGAAATCAACAGCGCCTACTACCCAAGCCTGAACGTAGAAACGCCCATCAGCTTCTCCCAGCGGTCTGCCTGGGCCGTACGCAAAAATGCGCCGGCACTGAAAAGCGCTCTCAACGAATGGATTACTGCTGTGCGGGAAACCCCGGACTACTATGCGATCTACAACCGCTACTTTGAAAACAAACGCGACTTCCGGGCCCGTGTACAAAGCGCCTATTTCAGCCTGGAGACGGGCCGCATCAGCAAGTACGACAGCCTGGTGCAGCGCTATGCCGACAGCCTCAACTGGGACTGGCGCTTCCTGAGCTCCCTGATTTTTCAGGAATCGCGCTTCAACCCCCGTGCCCGCTCCTGGGCACAGGCAGTAGGCTTAATGCAATTGATGCCGGCCACTGCCCGCGAGCTCGGCGTGCGCAACCGGACCAACCCGGAAGAAAACATCGACGGCGGTACGCGCTACCTGGAAAATATGTACGAACGCTGGGAAGAAATACCAGACTCTGTGCAGCGCGTGAAATTTGCCATCGCATCCTATAACTGCGGCTACTTTCATGTGGTGGATGCGCAACGCCTGGCCGCTGATTCCGGCGCCGACCCGCTCGTATGGGATGATAACGTAGAAACCTACCTGCTCAAACTTTCTTATCCGGAGTACTACAACCTGCCAATTATCGACTATGGCTACGTGCGGGGCATAGAGCCGGTGACTTACGTAGAGCAAATCTTTGAACGCTTTGACCGCTACCAGCAGCTCATACCGCTTGAGGGAGACGCCTGAGGTAGGGATGTGCTACCGCAGCAGATTGATGTCTCCCTGTAGCTGCCGACGTTCGCCATCGGCTGCCAGGAAAGTGGCTACATAGAAATAGGTTTCAATGGGTGCAGGGCTTCCATTGTACGTTCCATTCCAGCCAGCACCTGCTTGTTCCGTAAAAAATACCTGTTCGCCCCAGCGATTGTACACGCGTAGGGCATACGACCGGGCCGGGCAATTGCGGAGCAGGCCGAACGTATCATTTACGCCATCGCCGTTGGGCGTGAACGTGTTGGGAAAAGCGTAAGCGCAGCCCTCTTCCGGCTCACAGAATGCTACCTCGAAGGAAAAATTATCACTGTAGGTGCAGCCTGCCGTATCCACAGCAATCAGCACCGCGGTGTAAATGCCGTCCGTATCATAGGAGGCTTGGGGCACAGCTGCTTCCGACTGCTGCCCGTTGTCCAGCTGCCAGTTGTAAACAACAAGGCTGTCGGGCCCGGCCGCTGTAAATTGTACCAGCGAATCTACGCATACCAGGCTGTCGCCCTGTATCTCCAGCGGCGGAAGCCCCGCGCAGGGGTCCGGCGGCAGGCAATCCTCCACGATGATCTGCACGGTAGCGGCGTAGAGGCAGGAATTGACGTCCGTAGCAGAAAGGCTGATGGTGTAAAGCCCTGCTTCCGGATAGGACAACTCGGGCGTAGGCTCGTTGCTCTGCTGCCCGTCTCCGAACAGCCAGGTGTAGGCGGTAAGGTTTGCATCCGTTTCAGCCGTTACATCCAGCGTAGAATCCACGCACAATCCCCCCTCCACGGATATACTGACCTCCGGCAGGTTTTCGCAAGGGTCTCCGCAGTTGATCAGGTCCACATCCAGCGCTACATTATCCACACAGCCGTTTTCATAGGTAAACTGCAAGTTGATTGTGGCTACTCCGGCCTGTGCAAAGGTGGTGGTAAACGCCCCTCCTTCCCCACTCTGCCCGTTATTGGCATACCACTCCAGCCCAGCCAAATCCGCTTCCGTTTCTGCACGGAACGTGATGGGTTCACCTGCGCAGAAAGGAGGCTCGGCCACAATGATTACCGGAGGCAGCCCAAAACAAGGGTTGTCCCCGCAGTCGGCAACCTCTACTGCTGTTTCTCCGAAGTAAGTACAACCACTGACCGTAGTCGCTTCGAACATGATGAGGTAAACGCCCGGTGCGTCGGGTACGAAGTTGAGCGACTCAAGTTCTGCTGCCG
>CAJXXJ010000535.1 GCA_913062745.1 uncultured Phaeodactylibacter sp. | reverse complement strand
TGAGGTTAACGACTCGGAGGAGTCTCTGCAGAAGTTGATGGAAGATCTCCAGGACAAGGTGCCACTCGGGAGTGGACTCTTTCAGTATCTCTATGGTTGGGATGAGCATCCGGTCACTCTGAACCAGTGGCTTACCTTGGTTACGCAGTACCAACATCTGCTCCAGCCACCTGCTTCGACAAAGCTGCAAATTATCGGGGCCAGGCAGCTGCCAGCCCGGGTCTATCCCAACCCGGCACGGGAGTACACCTACCTGCAAAGCCCGGCGGCGCTGGAGCAGCTGCAGTTGCTCGATGCCTACGGCCGGGAACGCTGGAGCGCGCGCAACACTCCCGGTGGGTCGCAGATCCGCATCCCACTGCGGGGACTGCTGCCCGGCCTGTATGAACTGCGCGGCTGGAATGAACGCGGCTACTTCGTCCGCAAGCTCCTTATACAGTAAGCCGGACTTGTATTGCCAGAGGTGTTGCCTATCTTAGCGGAAATAAGCACTTATAACTATGGCGAAAAAGCAAAAGCCCCAGGTACGAAAAGCCGTACCGGCAGAGCAAACACAAACCGGCGAACGCTACCCGGATGTCTACCAGGAATGGTCGCCGGGCCCCTTAACAGCTTTCGAGCAGCAGGCCGACAACCGCGTGCTCCTCAAAGCGGCCAACGGGGTCCACCTGCGCGTGGAAGCCCTGGCGGAGCATACCTTCCGCTTCCGATATGCGCCCGAAGGTACGTTTGAACGAGACTTTTCCTACCTGCTTGACCCTAATGCAGCTTACGAAAGCCCCGCTTTTACCCTGAGTGAAGAAACAGACTACCTGAGCCTGCGCACAAGCGGCCTCATCTGCCATATCGATAAGAAGGCGCTTCAGATATCGGTATACGACGCAGAGACCAACCTGCTCCTAAACGAAGACGCCGCCCCTTTTCAGGCCAGAAAGAGCATACTACACGGGCTGGAAAAAGTAAAAGTGAGCAAAACAGCAGCTCCGGGAGAAGCCTACTTTGGCCTGGGCGACAAATCCTGCGCGCTCAACCTGCGCGGCCAGCAACTGCAAAACTGGAATACCGACTCTTTCGGCTACCAGGCCGATACCGACCCGCTGTACCGCAGTATCCCATTCTACTACGGGCTGCGCGAAGGGCAGGCCTACGGTATTTTCTTCCACAATACCCACCGCACCCATTTCGATTTTGACGCCGCCGGCACGGGCAAATGCAGCTTCTGGGCGGACGGCGGAGAGCTCGATTACTTTTTCATCAATGGGCCCGGGCTGCAGCAAGTCGCCCAGCGCTACGCCGGGCTCACCGGCCGGCCGGAACTGCCGCCCCGCTGGGCGCTCGGCTTTCATCAGTGCCGCTGGAGCTACTACCCGGAGACGCGGGTGTACGAGCTGGCTGAAGAATTCCGGAAGCGGCAGATCCCCTGCGATGCGATCTATCTCGATATCGATTACATGGATGGTTACCGCTGCTTCACCTGGGATGACGAGCATTTCCCTAACCCGAAGGAACTGACCAGCCGACTGGCGGAACAAGGGTTTCAGACCATTGTCATGATCGACCCCGGCATACGGGTAGACCCCGACTACAAAGTCTATCAGGAAGGCATGGAGCGCAACGCTTTTTGCTACCGCTCCTCCGGTGAGCTCATGCGCGGCCCGGTCTGGCCACAGGATTGTGTCTTCCCGGATTACACCCGGCCCGATGTACGGGAATGGTGGGGCACGCTTTACCGGGAGTTGTATCAGGAGCAGGGGATCAGCGGTTTTTGGAATGACATGAATGAACCGGCCGTCTTTAAGGTAGACATTGCCACTTTCCCCGACCACGTCATGCACCACAATGAGGGGCAGCCGACGGACCACCGCCGAATCCACAATGTGTACGGCCTGCAGATGTCGCGCGCTACTTTTGAAGGGCTGAAAGCACTCCGCCCGCAGAAGCGCCCCTTTGTGCTGACGCGCGCCACCCACAGCGGCGGGCAGCGCTTTGCCAGTGTATGGACAGGCGATAACATAGCGAGCTGGGAGCATTTGCGCCTGGCTAACATACAGTGTCAGCGCCTGAGCATCTCCGGCTTTTCCTTTGTCGGTTCTGACGTAGGCGGCTTCAAAGACCAGCCGGACGGCGAGCTCTTTACCCGATGGATGCAGCTGGCGGTTTTCCACCCCCTCTACCGCGTGCACTCTATGGGCAACAACGTCGACGGTGCCGCTGAGGCGGATGCCGATGCCATCCACGAGGCCGAGCGCCTGAACCGGATGGACCAGGAGCCCTGGTCCTACGGCGAACCCTACACGGCTGCTGCCAAAACTGCGATAGAACTCCGCTACAAGCTATTGCCCTATTTGTACACCGCTTTCCGGCAGTATACACAAGATGGCAGCCCGATCCTCCGCAGCCTGGTCTTTGAAGACCAAAAGGATGCGGTTGCACAATCCCGGGAAAATGAATTTCTGTTTGGCAGCCACCTGCTCGTCGTACCGATGCTGGAAGCCGGGTTAAGCACGGTGCAGGGTTATCTGCCGAAAGGCGAGTGGTACGATTACTACAGCGGCCTGCGCTACGCCGGCAAGCAGATGGTAAAGCTGGAGTGCGAGCTGGAGCGCATACCGCTCTTTGTACGGGCCGGCGCGGTCATCCCCAACTACCCGGTACAGCAATATACCGGTGAAAAGCAGTTTGAGCGTATCCCGCTGCGCGTCTACCACGGCCAGGCAGAAAGTGAACTGTACGAAGATGAAGGAGAGAACTACGGATATGAGCAGGAGGAGGCGTACTGCCTGAGCACCTTCAATACCGTAGCGAATAAGCACTCTTTTGAAGTCCATCAAAGCCGATCCGGCGCATTCAGCCCCTCTTACTCGGTGTTTGAGCTACAGCTGTTTGGGCTGCCCTTCCCGGCCAGCGAATGCCGCTGCGATGGCATGAACCTGAGTGTGGCCACGGAAAATGGCGTCCTGCGGGTGGATGTTCCGGCCGATTTCAAGAAAATCACTTTCGAAAAGGCGTAAAAAAGACGAGGCGATAGCTCCCGCCGGAGTTATCGCCTCGCCATCTCTTTTTCAGTAAGAAATGCGCTGCAGCACTGTTCTCTATTTCTTCTTGCGCTTTTGCGCCTCGCGCTGCTCCTGAATGCGCTGTTGTTCCTTCATGGCTTGCTCCAGCCGCTGCTGGAAGCCTTTCTTTTTCTTCTTCGGCTTCTGCTTATACGCTTCCAGCTCCCGTTCTATCTTATCATTATCAATGATGTAGTTCTTGGTGACGATGGTCTGCGTAATATTGATCAGGTTGCTGAACAACAGGTAGCAGGTCAGCCCGGCTGCGAAGCTGTTGAAAAAGCCCATAAACATGATCGGCATCAGGTACTGCATGTACTTCATAGCCGGATTGGCAGTCATGTCCATGTGTTTGGTGTTGTAGTAGGTGTAAATCAGCGTAGTGACTGCCCACAACAGGGTAAACAGGCTGATGTGTGCACCAAACCCAAACGGGATTTCAAACGGCAGGCGGAAGAACACGTCGTAGGAAGACAGGTCATTTGCCCACAGGAAATCAGCCTGGCGGAACTCAATGGAAGCCGGGAAGAAGCGGTACAGCGCGAACCAGATCGGCATCTGCAGTACCATTGGCAGGCAGCCGCCGAGCGGGTTTACCCCAAATTCACGGTACATCTTCATCGTCTCCATCTGCTGCTGCTGCTGATCGTCCTTGTATTTTTC
>CAJXXJ010000534.1 GCA_913062745.1 uncultured Phaeodactylibacter sp. | reverse complement strand
TGCTCAGCGTGGTAAAGTTGTAGTTGAAGTTGATCTTCAGCTCGTTGTCAAAGCGCTTCTGATAGCCCAGCGACAATTCCAGGCCCTGGTTGCGTACCGAGCCGGCATTCACGGTGGGCGATGCGCTGCCCGGAGCGGAAGTACCCGTGATACCGGATACCGGAATATTGGAAATCAGCAGATTATCCCGGGTGTTGATGAAGTAATCTGCGGTAAAATTGAGCTTGTAGTCGAAGAAGCCCAGGTCGATACCGGCGTTGAACTTCTTGGCTTCCTCCCACTGCAGGGCCGGGTTGGGCAGCGCGCCGATGGCCACGCCGTTGACCAGCGCACCGTCGAACACGTAGGTGGCTTCACCGCTCAGCGTACCGATATAACCGTTGTTTACGATCTGATCGTTACCCAGCACCCCGTAGCTGAGGCGCATTTTGGCGAAATTCCAGCGCCCGTCCGGATTGAAGAACTCTTCGTCCGACAGCACCCAGCCGGCGGTGAAAGACGGGAAGTAGGCCACGCGGTTCTCCGGGCCAAATTTGGTGGAAGCATCCCGCCGCAGCATAGCCGACAGCAGGTATTTTCCGTCAAAGTTGTACTGTGCACGGGCAAAGTAAGACAGGCGGCGCTCATCGTAGGCGTAAGAGCCGACGTCGCGGCCACCATCGGGGCTCGTGCCGAGCGCCAGCGCGATATCCGCGAAAGCCCAGTCGTTGTTCGGTACATCGAAGCCGGTAGCAAACAGGCCGTTCCCAAACTCCTTGAAGACCGTGGTACCACCGGTGAGCGTCAGCTGATGCACGTTGGCAAAGCTGCGCTCGTAGGTCGCGTAGAGGTCGATGGAGTAGTTATTATCGTTGATGGCGTTTTGATTAACGCTGCTGCGCGTCACATCGAAGACTTTTCCACCATAGTCGATCAGCTTATTGAAATTGCGGGCACGGCTTGCGCTGCGGTTGAAGCCTACACGGCCCGTCAGCGTCAGCCCGTCGATGAGCTGATAGTCGAGTGCGGCCATACCGTTCAGCTTGGTCTGATCGTAATCATTAAAGGTATTCGCAATCTGCGCCAGCGGATTGATCACCTCGATGCCCAGGCCCGGTGTATTCGGCACCAGGCTAAACTGATCGGCATCGTTCAAGGTAGGCAGCGTGGGCGGAGCGTTCAGTGCGTTGAACAGCACGGAGCCCAGTCCATTCTCATTTAGTGCATCGCGGTCTACATAAGCGTAGATGGCGTTGGTGGTAAATTTCAGCCGCTCCGTCAGGTCGATGCCTACAGATAAACGGGCAGTACTCCGGCGGAAGCTCGATTTCGGCCCGCCAATAATGCCTTCCTGCTCCAGGTGGGAGCCGCTGAAGGAGTAGGTCACCTGATCAGAACCGCCACTCACAGTGACATCGTGGCTCATAATGGGTGCAGTTTCGAATACCTCTTCCTGCCAGTCGGTGCCAAAGCCCAGGCCGCTTACGTTGGGGAAAGGCAGGTTTTGCCCGCCCGCGGCGTAGGCTTCGTTGAGCAGCAGCGCGTACTCGGTCGCGTTCAGCATGTCGAGCTGACGGGAGCTTTCCTGCTGTCCGTAGTAAGTGTTATAGCTCAACTGCGGCTTGCGGTTTTTCTGCCCGCTCTTGGTAGTGACCAGGATAACCCCGTTGGCGCCGATCGTACCGTATACAGCGGCTTGCGCATCCTTCAGTACGGTGATGGATTCAATATCATTCGGGTTGAGGGTGTTCAGGTCGCCCTGATAACCATCGATGATGACGAGGGGAGCGTTCTGCCCGTTGGTGGAGACCCCCCGGATACGGATGTTAAGGCCGGCACCCGGTGAACCGGACTGCGTGGTGACGTTTACGCCCGGCGTAGTGCCCTGCAGTGCCTGTTCTATTTTGATGGGCTTGAGCTCATCAATGGTTTCTGCGTCTACGATAGATACGGCACCGGTCACGTCGCGCTTCTTTTGCGTACCGTAGCCAATGACCACCACCTCGTCGAGAGACTGTGCATCCTCCAGCATCTGTACGGTGATGGGGTTGCCGCTGCTCACTTCCACGATTTGCCGCTGGTAGCCGATGTAGGAAAACTGCAGGCTGCTGCCGGCCGGTACAGCTGTCAGTTCAAATTTGCCATCGTAATCGGTAATGGTGCCTTTGCTTGCATCGTCAGCATTCAGGACCAGTACGTTCACGCCGATGAGCGGTTCGCCGGTATTGGCGTCCTGTACGGTGCCGCTGATGTCGAATTCCTGAGCCCAAAGGCTGCTGCCCAGGAAAATGGTTAGGAAGAATAATAAGATTCGCCTCATGTCGGATTGCTTTTGCTGCAGGCGCTAAAAAAATTCAGCCCGCAGAGGTTTTTATCTCTATTGTCCAAAATTACCTCAAGCCCACCCATCAGGGCGAAAAAAGTACCACAACAAAAAGCATACAATTCAAAATAATTATTCGGCAAGCGGGCTATTCCCCTGCAAAAGCTTGGCTGTAGCCGTACTTTTTTCCCGGAAATTAGCAAACTGAAATCCGTACCTCAAAATGAGGAAACACAAGGGGTTCGGCTCCCTGTATAGGTGGTGTTGTGGTAAAAACAGCACTTTAGATGCCGATGATGTACTCCACCAGCCCTTCGTCGTGCTCCAGTTCCATCTTTTTGCGCAAGCGGTAGCGTTTGACCTCTACACTGCGCACCGAAATATTGAGCAGGGGGGCAATCTCTTTGGAAGAAAGGTTGAGGCGCAGGTAGGCACAAAGCTTCAGGTCGTTGTGCGTAAGCGAAGGGTGGCGCTGCTGTATCTTTTTGAAAAACTCCTGGTCGGCATTCTCGAACGCTTCTTTAAAGAAATTCCAGGTTTCTTCCTCGTCTGTGTTCTTGTCGATTGTACGGATGACGGAGCGGATATTCTTTTCCGTTTCGCCGCTGGCTTCCAATTGGGACTTGATGCGGTGCAGCAGTTCATTCTTTTTAACCAGGCTCATAGTGGAAATAGCGAGCTCCCGGTTTTTGCTGTCGATATCCTTCTGCAGCTGCTCGTTCTTCATGCGTATGAGTTCCAGCTCGTTTTCCCGCTGCTGTGCCTCCAGCCGCTGCTCGTTTTCCTCCCGCAATTGGGACTCCTGCCGCTGATAGTAGCGCGTATACAGCCGGTGGGTGAGGTACACCAGTGCCAGCAGCAATGCGGTGTATACTCCGATTGCTGCTTTAGACCAGTACCAGGGGCGCAGCACCGTGAAGGGGTACAGAATGGTATTTTCAGAAATCTGATACCCTACCCGGGAGCGTATTTCCAGGATGTAATCGCCGTAAGGCAGGTTTTTGAAGCTCACTTCAGATTCGTCCGACCAGGAGCTCCAGGCTTCGTAGCGGCCCAGCAGGCGGTACTGGAAGTGAGGGACATAGTATTTGCTGTAGACCGGCACTGCGAAGGCAGCGTAGAGGCTGTTTTCTGAAAAGGGAATCTCCACTGTGCCGCTAAAAGGCAACGAACGGTGCTCCTCTCCTACTCCCCGGCAGGAGACGGAACTCAGGTACAGGGTATGCGCATTGGCCGGCAATTCACCGAGATCAAGCCGCAGGTAGCCGTCCGCAGTGCCGATGAGGTATTCCTGCTCTGCTACCCGGGTGATATTCTCGTAGCCGGACATTGAGTTGATCAGTTTGGCGGGGATCGGAATGGTCTGCAGCTGCCATTCTCCGGGCAGAAACCCCTGCCGGAAGGACAGAATTGCGCTGCCGGTGA
>CAJXXJ010000533.1 GCA_913062745.1 uncultured Phaeodactylibacter sp. | reverse complement strand
ATACCATGCCATCCTCATTGACGTCCACATAGTCCACATCCTCGTAGACGATATAATCTTCGTAGAAATAGTTGTAGCCGACCATCCATTCCTCATCGCTGATCATGCGGTCATCATCGCTGTCGAGCCCCGCATAGGCCTCACGGAAAAACTCTTCTTCAATAATTCCCCGTTCGTCATCCGTATTCCAGGCGGAAAAGTAGTTCTCTATGAATTCAGCAGTAAACTCCTCCCGCTCAATAAGCCCGTCATCATCGCGGTCCCAGGTGGCAAAAGTCGTATTCTGAGCCATTAGGCCGGCGGTAAAAAGAGTTGCTAGCAGAAAAGTGGATATGGTTTTCATAAGAAGTTTTTTGACTGAAGAAAAATAAAAATTAAGTCTGTGGAGCCGCATTAGAACTGGTGCGCCCCGGAGTATCTCGTCTGCTTTGCGGGCCGCATATAGACCGTATACGGCTCATTAGCCGTTGGAAGCGATCTTTCTGCAGCAGGCTGTTCCAGGGGCAGTCGGGCAGTTGCTGTACCTGCTGCAGCAATGGTTTCCAGTCGGATAGGCCCGGGCGCTGTGCGCATACTACCGCAGTGCCCGTCCGTTTCAGGACCCGTGCCATATAAAGCTGAGTGCTGTGGGCATCCCGTTCAGGGATACAAAGGACTTTTGCGTTGGACTGCGCCAGCCGCTGTACGCAAGAGGGATCCGCATTACAGATGACCACGTCCGCTGCCTGCAGGTAGGGGTCCAGTTTACTGCCGCAACCGATCACCTCCATCTTTTTGCCAATGTGAAAACGGCCTTCCATAAGTTGATGGATCATGAGCCAGTTCCAGTCGGGCAGTTCTTCAGACAGCACATTCATAAAGTGAAGGGGGTAGTGCTTATTGGAGAAAGAGTCGTAAATGAGTGCGTATTTTTTGGCGGGAGCCAGCTGGCAATCCTGCCGGAGCTGGTGCTTATTCCTGGGCTCCTCATTGTTGTTGACACAACCGGTGTACAAGGTTTTGTTCCTGATCCAGTGGGGTGTAAGCGGCGATTCCAGCTCTTCCGGAAAAGGGGCAATAAAATTGGTGCAAGGGAATAAAAAGTGCTGTTGTTTAAGCTCGTCTTTCCATTGCGCCTGCCGGAAGCACATGTAGGGGAGCTGCACATCCTGAGCCGCTTTGGCTGCTGCCGGCGACTGATCAATGATGAGCAGCCGGGGGGAAGATTTAATCAGCCAACGGTAAATCAGTCTTCTTTCCTCTGCCGGGCTGAGTTCTTCACCCTTGTAAGCGGCTGCCGGCGCATCAATGTAACTGAGGTGTGCAATGCTTTTCGGGCCTTTGATAATCTCTGTAGTTCCCGGGAAATGCCGCTTAATGTGCTGTGCCCGGCGGATGCTGTCCAGCGAGGGGGCGCCCAGGTAAATCGCAAGTGTCGTTTTCATTGGTTGCTTGTTGTTTTCAGGTGAAGCGCGGATAATCAGAGCCCTTCCTTGGGGCTGTCATCCTAATTGTTGCCGTATTCCTGCCGCCTGATCCATGTTTTGGTGGCGGATGCTGCCAGCCCCGTCAGTACCGTCCAGCCGATGAGGTCTACCCAACTGGGCTCTTCCTCGCGTTTGTCCGGCGGGTTTACTTTGTATACTTTTTTATAGCCCTTTTCGAGTGCTTTTTTGACGATGAAGCTGGCGGCAAAGGTGGCTACCGCGTATCCGAGCTGTATAAAATCATCTTTATCGAGTGCCATAGTTTTTCTTGGTTTTGTGTGAGAGTAATCGGGGGATTTACCCAATGGTAGAGAATTTGGCATAGCGGGCAGCCATAACATTAAAGATGCCATATCCCAGCAGGCCAATGGCTACTGCTGCCAGTACCCAGTTGCCATAGTCGAGCGTGAGCAGGTATTCCATAGCCCCTTCGGTACCGCGGAATGCGTCAGCAGAGTGCTGCTGAATTACCCGGTACAGAAAGAAGGCAATGATGGAGAATACCACACCGCGTGCGGTAAAGCCGATTTTGCCGGCACGCTTGATGTTGCGGTAGTGCTTGCCCGGCTGCTCGTCCAGTTTTTTCATAAACTTACCGCTGTATGCGCGGTAAAACTGGTAGATGCCCTGCCCGAGAACGATGAGAGCAATCAGGCCGATAGCGTATACGCCCCAGTCCTGGTCCAGCATGCGGCTGAGCAGGCCTTCCTTGCTGGTGCTGCCACTGCCACTGCCACTGCCGGAGCCGCCCCCGAGTAAAGGCTTGGCAAAAGTGTACGTCAGAATGGCATAAATCGCAAAGGAGTAAAAATAGTAGAGCCGCTTTCCTGTGCTGCTTTTGTCTTCCTGAAAGATAGCATCAGAATTACTGAACGTTTCGTAAAGGCGCCAGAGGGAGTAAGCAGCGAGCCCGATGGCTACCAGGGCCAGCAGAATAGTCCCGAAGGTCTGCTTTTGCAAAAATCCAACCAGGTCGGAAACACTCTTGATGTCGCCGCCCATACCGAGCGCAAACATGGCGGCAAGTATACCGACTAAGCCGTATACCACGCCTTTGGTGAATAAGCCTGCGGCTCTGAGCTTGTTGACCGTGTCATTTCGGTTTTCTTCTTGTGACATTTTCATTTGGTTTGTATAGTGATGTACTAATGATAGAAGGAGCGCAGTGCAACGGATGTTTACTGACTTTCGTCACAAACCGTATTGGGAATTGTCATTCTTTCTTTTCTCTGCAGCCACTAAATTTCCTTTCAGAAGCAAACGTACTCCCAATGAAATACTTTGTAGCTGCGACCCTTCTCATTCACGGACTTATCCACCTGATCGGTGTGGCCAAAGCCTGGAACAGCGGGCTTGTGACTACGCTTACGCAACCCGTATCGCCCGCTCAGGGAGCTGCCTGGGGTACAGCAGCTGTGCTGTTTTGCCTGGCTGCTGCAGCCTTATTAAGCGGGCGGCTGTGGTGGTGGATGCCGGGAGTAGCCGGCCTGCTGATTTCCCAAGCCCTCATCTTTGGCATGTGGAGTGATGCCCGCTACGGCAGCCTGGCCAATTTGCTTTTGCTGCTGCCGCTGCTCAGCGGTTACGGCAACTGGTCGTTCGAACGAGACGGCGCGCAGGCCCGGCAGGAAATTGTAGCTTCCGGGTTGAAGGAAAAAAGCCTGATGGATGAAAAAGACCTGCAAAACCTGCCGCCGCTTGTCCGCCGCTGGATAGAGCGCAGCGGCGCTGTTGGCAAGCCACGCTACGCTATAGCAGTCAGCGAGCAGGAAGGTACAATGCGCACAAGCCCGGCGGGAAAGTGGATGCCTTTTACCGCCCGGCAGTACACGAGTGCAGAGCCGGCCTCCTTCCTGTGGCTGGCAAGAGTGGCGGTGGCCCCGGGCTTATGGCTGGGCGGCCGCGACCGCTATGAGCAGGGGAAGGGGCAGATGCTGATCAAACTGCAAGGCCTGTTCCCGGTGGTGGACAGCGAAGGGCCAGAGATCGATCAGGGGACCTTGCTGCGCTTCCTTGGGGAGCTCGTCTGGTTTCCGGCGGCAGCGGGCAGTGAATATGTGAAATGGGAACAGCTCGACGCCAACCGGGTGCGGGCGAAGATGAGCTATCGGGGCAGCTCGGCTTCCGGTATCTTTACGTTTGATAGGCAGGGGCGTTTCGTTTCCTTCGAAGCTGCGCGTTACTACGGACAGGGCAATCAGGAGGCTCGTCTGGAAGACTGGCTGATTGAAGCGTCCTCGGGCGACTGGTCGGAGAGACCGTCTAACAGGAATCGT
>CAJXXJ010000532.1 GCA_913062745.1 uncultured Phaeodactylibacter sp. | reverse complement strand
AGGCGGCCCAAAACCGTTATATTTCCAATCTAACATTCCGCCTTATGCTCGTACGCCATACACTTCCTTACGCCGCTGTTTGTGCTCTTTTATTGGTAGCCATCAGCCCTTCCTACGCTCAGGATACCCTTTCCGGCATCATCAACGATTACGCCCGGGTACTGCAAATCGATACCTGTGCCGCTCAGCTGGAGCTGTCGGACGCCACTCCTTTTCAGGAAGGCGACACTTTATTACTAATACAGATGCAGGGCGCCGGCATCAATCAGAACAATACCGGCAGCTTCGGGCAAATCACAGCATTGAACAGTGCGGGCCGCTACGAGCGCGTTGTTCTTGAGGCAGTCAACGGCAATCTGGTCAGCCTGGAGCATGCGTTATTGCACGATTATCAGCTCAGCGGGCAGGTCCAGGTCGTCAGCTTTCCCTACTACGAGCAGGCAGTGGTCACTGCACCGCTTACCGCACAGGCCTGGGATGGCAGCACCGGCGGTGTCCTCGCCCTGTCGGCCGGTACGCTGCAGTTGCAGGCTGATATAGACGTCAGCGGCACCGGTTTCCGGGGTGGGGATGCAGCAATTGACTACGATGGCAGCTGCACCTGGTTTACCACATTTGACAACTTCCGCTACGAGCCCGGCAGCATACGGTCGGGCCGAAAAGGCGAAGGCGTGGCGGGTATCCCGGCGGACTGGCCCCGCGGTAAAGGCCCGGCTGCCAACGGTGGCGGCGGCGGCAACGACCACAACGCGGGCGGTGGTGGTGGCGCTCAGCTTACTGCCGGCGGCAGCGGTGGCGAAAATGAAAACCCTTCCATCTTCGGTTGTCAGGGCGGGCATCCCGGGCTGGGCGGGCGCGCCCTGCCGGCAGCAGACGGCCGGCTGTACCTCGGCGGCGGTGGCGGTGCCGGCCATGGCAACAATAACGTAGCAACCGATGGTGGCAACGGCGGCGGCATCCTGTTGCTGCGTGCCGGCCAGCTGAACAGCAACGGCGCTGCGCTGCGCGCCAACGGAAGAGACGCCGGGAATGCCGCCGGCGACGGCGCGGGCGGTGGCGGTGCCGGCGGTACGATATGGATACAAGCCGGCAATGACAACCCCAATATCCTGATCGAGGCCCGCGGTGGCAACGGCGGCAATGCCAACAACGGTAACGCAGAGCAGTGCTTCGGCCCGGGCGGCGGCGGCAGCGGCGGCCGGCTGCTGCGGAGCGGGCTGGCTGCTGCAGTGGTGCTGCTGGAGGGTGGGGCTTCCGGCCTTTCTATCAACTCCGCAGAGTGCCCGCCCGGCCCCAATGGCGCAACCAATGGAGGGTCCGGCCTGGAGGCTGCGCCACCCGAATTGCCGCTGAGCGATCAGCCCCTGCCAGCCCCGCCTACCGTCAGCCTGCCGGCGGATACCATCTTCAGCTGTGGCAGCGACGCCCTTAGTATTGCTGCGGAGCTCACCGGCAGCGCCTCAGAGCTGCAGTGGGAAGCCAATACCGGTGATGGCAGCGGCTTCGGCCCGCTGAATGAAGGTGCGCTGTTTTCGGGAACGGAGAGTGCAACCCTGAGTATTGCCGATCCGGCAGCAGCGGCGGGGTACCGGTTCCGCCTGCGGGTGGAGTCAGGCTGCTTCGATGCTGTAGTGTCTTCCGTTACGGTGCTGAACGTCGCCCCGGCTCCGGTGGCTGATTTTAGTTTTGAAATAGATGGGCTGCAGGCCACCTTTACGAATCAGGGCGCAGCGGATAATTTTATCTGGCAGTTCGGGGATGGCAATAGCAGCACTGCCGTTTCGCCGGTGCACGACTATCCGGAAGGCGGCACCTATACCGTCACGCTGCTGGCTATCAACACAGCCTGCAGTGATACGGTATCCGTAACCCAGGAAGTCGTGCTGCAGCAGGCCCCACAGGCCGCCGCGATTGCGAGCACCAACTCCGGATGCGCGCCGCTCAGCGTGGTATTCACCAGCCAAAGCCCGGCCGCAGAGAGCTTTGCCTGGGTGTTCGAAGGCGGAGACCCGGCCTCAGCTGCCGCTGCAGAAGTGGAGGTTGCCTATAATTCGCCGGGCACTTATGATGTGTCACTGATTGTAGCCAACAGTGTGGGGGCAGATACCGTGTTGTATGAGGACTGGATTACGGTGCTGGATATTCCGCAGGCGGGCTTCACGGCCAACGTCAACGGGCTTTCCGCCGAATTTACCAATACGGCAGCGGGTGCAGATACCTACAGTTGGGACTTTGGAGACGGCGGTACGTCAAATGAGCCGGACCCGCTGCACCTTTACGGCAGCCCCGGTGTCTATGAAGTCATTCTTGAAGTGGCCAACGACTGCGGCACGGCCAGCGCTGTGCAGGAAGTAGTGGTGGGGATGGCACCCGTGCCCGCCTTCAGCATAGAAAACTCCAATGCCGGCTGTGCGCCGAAAACAGTACTGTTTGCCAATACCACCACAGGCACTTACGATAGCCTGCGCTGGTCCTTCCCGGGCGGCATCCCGGCTGCCTCAACGGCCGAAACGCCTGCTGTGGAGTACGAGCAGCCGGGCACTTACGATGTGGAGCTAACGATCTACAGTACATTTGGCCCGCTGCTGGTGGAGCAGGAGGATATCGTCACCGTTTATCCGAGGCCCAATCCCGGCTTTACCTTTTCCGTAGACGGCCTGACGGTCACTTTCAACAATACCTCTTCCCAGGCAGAGAACTTCGTTTGGAACTTCGACGACGGTAATACCAGCACAGAAGAAAACCCCGTCTACACTTACGCGGAGCCGGGCTTCTACGAGGTGACCCTGAATGCGATCTTTGGCAATTGCGCCCGCTCCGTTACCGAAAGCCTTTTCATCCAGCCCAACAGCAGCCGCACCACAGAAGTGCCGGCTGCGGTATACCTGGCGCCCAACCCAACCGATGGGCAGCTGTGCTTAATAGGCAATACGAGCCGGTTTAATGGAGCAAGCTGGGACCTGCTATCAGCGGACGGCGCACACCTGCGCTCCGGCCTGCTCAACGGAGAGCCCTGCTGGGACTGGCAGGAGCTACCGGCGGGCCAGTACTGGCTGAGCCTCCGCAATGAGCAGGAACGTTTGGTGCTGCCGGTGGTGATTCGGTAAAGGCGCGCTAGCTCAAACCCCAAAAACGCAACCCAAGCCGATCTGAAACCATGAACCACGAACCATGAACTAAGAACCACGAACTAAGAACCACAAACCACAAACTACCTCCCCAACCCCCTTCCCAAATGATAAGCCGTGCTCTCCAGCCGTTCGCCGGGTTGTTGAAGAGCAGTAGGCAGGTCTACCGGGCGGTTTTGTATGGAAAAAGCCGCCTGCAGCCCGATTTCTGTTACCGCCTCCGGGGCTACGCGGAGTGCACCGCAGAGTGCGAGAACCGGTATATTGCGCGGTTGCGCCCGCTCGGTGATGCCTTTGATGAGTTTTCCGTGCAGGGTCTGCTCGTCGAGCTGCCCCTCGCCGGTGATGATGTAGTCCTGGCCCTCCAGCGCTTTTTCAAATTGGGTGAATTCCATCACAGTGGTAATTCCCGGTTGGAGCGTTGCCTTCAGGAAAGCCAGGCTGCCGGCTCCCAGGCCGCCCGCCGCCCCGCTGCCCGGCGTATTGGAAATATCCTGGCCGGTAAGGCCTTCCAGCAGTTGCCCCAAATGTTGCAGCCCCGCGTCGAGCAAGTCGACGGCCGCTTCATCGGCCCCTTTTTGCGGAGCGTACACCCGGGCGGCGCCGCGGGGGCCATGCA
>CAJXXJ010000531.1 GCA_913062745.1 uncultured Phaeodactylibacter sp. | reverse complement strand
CGGGTGCTGCGCTCCATCAACCCCTCCCCTTACCTCTTCTACGCCGACTTTGGCAGCTACCGCGTATTTGGCTCGAGCCCGGAAACCCAGATGGCGATTAAGGACCATACCGCTGTTGTCAACCCCATCGCCGGCACCTACCGCCGCAGCGGGGACCTGGAGGAGGATACCCAAAAGGCGCTGGAGCTGGCCGAAGACCCCAAGGAAAACGCCGAGCACATCATGCTGGTCGACCTGGCCCGCAACGACCTCGGGCGGCACGCCACCGATGTGACGGTGGAGCGGCTCAAAGACATTCAGTACTTCAGCCACGTCATCCACCTGGTCTCCAAAGTCACCGGCAAGCTGGGGCCGGGCACCAACCCGGTACAGATCTTCGGCGACACCTTCCCGGCCGGCACCCTGTCCGGAGCGCCCAAGTACAAAGCCCTGGAGCTTATCAGCCGGTATGAGAACCAGAACCGGGCGACCTACGGTGGCGCACTGGGCTATATCAACTTCGACGGAGAGATGAACAAAGCCATCGTCATCCGCTCTTTCCTCAGCCAAAACCACACCCTGTACTATCAGGCCGGCGCTGGCATCGTCAACGACAGCGTACCGGAAAAAGAACTGCAGGAAGTCAATAACAAGCTGGGCGCGCTCACCAAAGCACTGGGCGAAGCCGAAAAACTGTAATCACTATGAAAGTCCTTGTTCTCGATAACTACGACTCCTTCACCTACAATCTGGTGCAGTACATTCAGGAGCTGCTGGAGCAGGAAATTGACGTGTACCGCAACGACGCGATTGCGCTGGAAGCGGTAGCGGAATACGATGCTATCATCCTTTCCCCCGGCCCGGGCCTGCCGGAAGAAGCCGGTATTATGCCGGAGCTTATCAAGCGCTACGCCGGGCAGAAGCCGATACTGGGCGTCTGCCTGGGCCATCAGGCCATCGGGGAAGCCTTCGGTGCGAAGCTGCACAACCTGGAAGACGTCTACCACGGCATCGAAACCCCCATTCAGCGCACTGAGGTGGAAGAGCCGCTGTTTGAAGGCCTTTCGGCAAAATTTCAGGCAGGCCGCTACCACAGCTGGGTGGTGCAGAAAGACAGCCTGCCGGAAGAGCTAATCGTCACCGCCGTAGATGAGCGCGGAGAAATCATGGCCATGCGCCACCGCAGCTACAACCTGCGCGGCGTACAGTTTCACCCGGAAAGCATTATGACGCCACAGGGCAAGCAAATGCTGCAAAACTTCTTCCGCTACTGTGTGGAGGGGGAAGCCTGCCAGGTGGCTAGGTAGCGAAGTGTGCCAAAATGCTAAAACGATAAGATTCAACCACATGAAAAACATCCTTGAACGTCTCTTCGCCCACGAGCGGCTGAGCCGGGAGGAAGCCCGCCAAATACTGGTAGACATCTCCCATACGAAGTACAACCACCTGCAGGTCGCCAGTTTTGCGACCGTATACCGCATGCGCCCCATCTCCATCCCTGAACTGCAGGGCTTCCGGGATGCGCTGCTGGAGCTTTGCCGCCCCTTTGAGCTGAATGGGCAGGAGAGCATAGACATCGTCGGTACCGGGGGCGACGGCAAAAACACCTTCAACATCAGCACTTTGTCGGCGGTAGTGGTAGCCGGTGCCGGATATAAGGTGACCAAGCACGGCAGCTACGGCGTCTCCTCTTCCGTAGGCTCGTCCAACGTATTGCAAGCGCTGGGTTACGAATTTACAGCGGATACCGACACGCTGCGGCGGCAGCTCGATGAAGCCAATATTTGTTTTCTGCACGCCCCGCTCTTCCACCCGGCCATGAAAGAAGTGGTGCCGGTACGCAAGCAGCTCGGCATCAAGACGTTCTTCAACATGTTAGGCCCGCTGGTCAACCCGGTGCAGCCTACGCATCAGCTTTTTGGCACCTACAGCCAGGAACTGTCGCGCATGTACCAGTACATCATGCAGGAAACGGGCCGCCGGTACGCCATCGTTTACGCCCTCGACGGCTACGACGAGATTTCCCTGACCGGCCCCTTCCGCCTGCGCACCAACGAGGAGGACGCCGTACTGCAGCCGGAGGAGATGCACAGCCCCCGCCTTTCGGCGAAAGAGCTGCACGGAGGCGATACGGCAGAGGAAGCTGCCCGGATATTCCGGAATGTGCTGAACGACGAAGCTACCCCTGCCCAAAAATCAGTAGTCGCTGCTAATGCGGGCCTGGCCATCCACTGCCTGCGCCCGGCTCAACCGCTGGAAGACTGCATTGCGGAAGCCCGGGAGAGCCTGGAAAGCGGGCGGGCGCGGCAGGCTTTGCAGCGGGTGGTGAAGGAGTGAGGGGGTGAAGGAGTGAGGGGGTGAGGGGGTGAATTTCCCGAGCGACACCACCCGGCTACTTCCGCTTTCAAACGTGTAACACCCAGAGGCGAGGAGATCGCAGAGCCTGATGATCAGCAATTTAAATTCGATAGTGTTTCAGCAGATGCTATTTAAGGAGCAGCCTCCTGGGGCAAAAAACCAGCAATCACGAACTAAGAACCACAAAATAACTCAACATGTCCATACTGGAAAAAATCATCGACCACAAAAAGACCGAAGTAGCCGAGCGCAAGAGCCTCTACCCTGCCAAGCTGCTCGAGCAAAGCATCTACTTCCAGACGCCGGTGGTCTCCTTAAAAAAATACCTAAAGCGCCCCGACAAAACCGGCATCATCGCTGAGTTCAAGCGGCGCTCTCCCTCCAAAGGGGATATCAACCCTTATGCCTCGGTGGAGCGCGTCTCCATCGGCTACATGCAGTCCGGTGCTTCTGCCCTGTCCGTGCTCACGGACACCCACTTCTTCGGCGGAAAGAACGAGGACCTTACGGAGGCCCGTAAATTCAACTTCTGCCCTATCCTTCGCAAGGACTTCATCGTAGACGAGTACCAGCTGATCGAAGCGCGCTCCATAGGGGCGGATGCCGTTTTGCTCATCGCCGAGTGCCTGGAGAAGGAACAGCTGGCAAAGCTGGCCCGGCAGGCCAAAGCCCTCGGCCTGGAAATCCTCATGGAGATACACAGCCGGGAGCAGCTCGATAAATACGTGCCTGAAATAGATGCCATAGGCGTCAATAACCGCAATCTGGCCGACTTCACCGTGGACATCGCCACCTCGCTGGAGCTGGCGGGGGAGCTGCCGCGTGAAGCCGCCCGGGTATCGGAAAGCGGGCTGAACGACCCGCAGGCGGTGGTGGAGCTGCGGCGTGCCGGCTTTGATGGTTTCCTCATAGGCGAGCACTTCATGAAGCAGGCAGAGCCCGGCAAAGCCTGCCAGGAGTTCACGCGGCAGATTGAGCGGATTGAGGAGCTGCTGGATGGGGCGATTGCGTAGGCGGGGGCAAAAAAATGTAAAAGGCAAAATGCGGAATGCAAAATGTAAAAGGACATACACGGCATGCTGCTCTGCTTATGCTTGGGCTGCAAAAGGCAAAATGCTTTGCCCGCCGAAGCCGGGAGGCGAAGGCGGGTAAAAGGACATACGCGGCGTGCTGCCCGGCTTAGGCAGGGACTGAAAAATGTAAAAGGCAAAATGCGGAATGCAAAATGTAAAAGGACGTACGCGGCGTGCTGCTCTGCTTATGCTTGGGCGGAAAAACCGCAAAATGCTTTGCCCGCCGAAGCCGGGAGGCGAAGGTGGGTAAAAGGGCCTACACGGCGTGCTGCCCGGCTTAGGCAGGGACTGAAAAATGTAAAAGGCAAAATGCGGAATGCAAAATGTAAAAGGACGTA
>CAJXXJ010000530.1 GCA_913062745.1 uncultured Phaeodactylibacter sp. | reverse complement strand
TGCTGCCGGTTGAGTACCCAGGACAGGTGGTAGGGCTCGAGGTCCCAAAAGGACATGCCCACCTCGATGACGTTCTGCAGGGCTGCTTCCTGCATCAGGCGGGAAAGGGCAGGAATCGTCATGCGGCGCAGGCTGTCAATTTCGTAGGCCCGCACCCGGTAGGTGTTTTCATACTTTAGATCCGTCTGCAGCATCCCCGTTGATTTTGTCGCCAATATAGCGGAAAAATCCAGTAAGCGGCAAACGAAGAGGCATCAGCTGCAAAGAAGCAGGCATTAGCGTAGAAAATTCCTGCCGGTAAGCCCGTCCGGAAGAGTAAGATAATTTGGAAAAGCCCTTGTCCAAGGCAGTATAATAGGTTAAGGAAGGGACGACTTTGGAGCCGGCACATAAAATTTCGTGGGCTCTTTGTATTTCCCTGAAAAAGACCTACCTTTGCAATCGCTTTTCGAGCAAGGTATATTAACCTCTGCCGAATAAGGTATTGTTAAGTACACTTTTTAAACTATTACAGGAAGTTATGCCTACAATCAATCAACTTGTACGCAACGGCAGAAAGAAGATCGTAACCAAGAGCAAGTCGCGCGCACTTGAGGGCTGCCCTCAAAAGCGCGGTGTTTGTACGCGTGTTTATACTACCACGCCTAAGAAGCCAAACTCCGCCCTGCGTAAGGTTGCAAAAGTACGCCTGACGAATGGAATTGAAGTAATCTGCTACATCCCCGGTGAAGGGCACAACCTGCAGGAGCACTCTATCGTGCTGGTGCGCGGTGGCCGTGTAAAAGACTTGCCGGGTGTACGTTACACCATCGTTCGGGGTGCCCTTGATACAGCAGGAGTGGAAGGCCGACTGCAGGCTCGCTCCCGTTACGGTGCCAAGCGTCCGAAGTCATAAATTATGTTTCAACATATTCGCGAAACCTCTAATTCAGAGTAATGAGAAAAAGAAAACCAAAATTAAGAGTCATTCAGCCGGATCCCCGCTACGGAGACCCGCTTGTTACCCAGTTCGTCAATATGTTGATGCTGGAAGGCAAGAAAGGTGTAGCTTTCCGGATTTTTTATGATGCCATGGATAAGATTAAGGAGCGTACGCAGCAGGACGAGCACGCTATCTGGAAAAAGGCGCTGAATAACGCCATGCCTCAGGTAGAAGTACGCAGCCGTCGTATCGGTGGTGCGACTTTCCAAATCCCTACGGAAATCCGCGCCAAGCGCAAAGTATCCATCGGCATGAAGTGGCTGATTAAGTTTTCCCGCCAGCGTAGTGGTAAAGGAATGGCTGAGAAGCTCGCAGCTGAGCTGACCGCAGCTAGCAAAGGAGAAGGCGGCGCTGTTAAGCGTAAGGAAGACACCCACCGTATGGCGGAGTCTAACCGCGCATTTGCCCACTTCCGGGTCTAAGCTGTTAACCATTGTTTTTCAATAATTTAAAAATCCCTTTTGAGGAGTAGTCATGGCACAAAGAGATCTTAAGTACACTAGAAATATTGGTATTGCCGCGCACATTGACGCCGGCAAGACGACTACTACCGAACGTGTCCTTTTTTATACCGGCCTGAGCCACAAGATTGGTGAGGTGCACGAAGGTGCTGCCACCATGGACTGGATGGAGCAGGAGCAGGAGCGTGGTATTACCATTACTTCTGCTGCTACTAAAACCACCTGGAACTGGAAGGATCAGGAGTATGTCGTTAACATCATCGACACCCCGGGCCACGTTGACTTTACGGTAGAGGTAGAACGCTCCCTGCGTGTACTCGACGGCGTAGTGGCTCTGTTCTGCGCAGTATCCGGCGTGGAGCCACAGTCCGAAACTGTTTGGCGCCAGGCTAACCGCTACAAAGTACCACGTATTGGTTTCGTCAACAAAATGGACCGTTCCGGTGCAAACTTCTTCAACGTAGTAAACGACGTTAAAGAGAAGCTGGGCGCTAACGCAGTACCCCTGCAGGTGCCAATCGGTTCAGAAGAAACTTTCGTAGGCGTGGTTGACCTCATCACCAACGAAGCTCGCATCTGGAATGAGCACGATATGGGGATGACTTTCGAAACTATTCCGATTCCGGAAGACCTGCAGGATACCGTAGATGAGTACCGCGAGAAGCTGCTCGAAGCAGTAGCAGAGTACGACGAAAACCTGCTGGAGAAGTTCTTCGAAGACCCGGACAGCATTTCCGCTGAGGAGATTCGTGCGGCTATCCGTGCTGCAGTAATCGATATGAGCATCATCCCGATGATGTGTGGCTCTGCCTTTAAAAACAAAGGCGTTCAGGCTGTACTCGATGCGGTATGCGCATTCATGCCGTCTCCGGTTGACGTAGAAGCAATCACGGGTATCAACCCGGACACGGAGAAAGAAGAGAAGCGCCGCCCGGATGTCAATGAGCCGTTCTCAGCTCTGGCATTCAAAATCGCAACAGACCCTTACGTAGGCCGTCTGGCGTTCTTCCGTGCCTATTCCGGCCGGCTGGAAGCAGGCTCCTATGTAAAGAATACGCGTTCTGGTAAGAAAGAGCGGATTTCCCGCCTGTACCAGATGCACTCTAATAAGCAAAACGCAATCGATTACGTAGAAGCAGGGGATATCGCTGCAGCGGTAGGTTTCAAAGACCTGCGTACCGGCGATACTATCTGTGCAGAGGACGCTCCGATCGTTCTGGAAAGCATGTCTTTCCCCGAGCCGGTTATCGGCCTGGCGATTGAGCCGAAGTCTCAGAAAGACCTCGATAAGCTGGGTATGTCTCTGGCTAAGCTGGCAGAAGAGGACCCGACCTTCCGCGTACGTTACGATGAAGAGACCAATCAGACTGTAATCAGCGGTATGGGTGAGCTTCACCTGGAAATTATCGTTGACCGCCTCCGCCGTGAGTTTAAAGTGGACGTGAGCCAGGGTGCACCTCAGGTGAACTACAAAGAAGCGCTCACAAACGCTGTTTCTCACCGCGAGCGCCTCAAGAAGCAGTCTGGTGGTGCTGGTCTCTTCGCTGATATGGAATTCGAACTCGGCCCGGCTGACGAAGAGTTCCTGGAAAGCGAAGAGTTCAAGAACGGAAAAGAGAAGCTGCAGTTCGTTTGGGACATCGTCGGTGGCTCTATCGACAAAAACTTCCAGAAGCCGATCCGCGATGGTTTCAAAGCCATGATGGACAACGGCATCCTGGCTGGCTACAACATCGACAGCATGAAGGTCCGCGTTTACGACGGCTCTATGCATGCAGTAGACTCCAAGCCTATCGCATTCGAACTTTGTGCGAAAGAAGGTTTCCGTACCGCTGCACCGAAGGCTAATCCGGTAATCCTCGAGCCGATCATGAAGCTGGAGATCGTTACACCGGAAGAGTTTGTAGGTTCTGTAATCGGTGACCTGAACCGCCGCCGCGGCCTGCCGAAAGGACAGGAGCCACGCGCCGGTGGAGCAGTAGCTATCAAAGCAGACGCTCCGCTGTCTGAGATGTTCGGCTACGTTACCTCCCTGCGTACCATTACCTCCGGCCGTGCGAACTCTACCATGGAGTTTTCACACTATGCTGAAGCTCCGTCCGGAGTTTCCAAGGAGATTATCGAAAGCGCTAAAGGCGAGGTAAAAGCCTAAGCAAGAGAGAGAGACAGAGGCGCAGTCCCAAATGAGGGCCTGCGCCTCTTAAAAAACAATAAATCACTTATTTAGCTAATTGAAGGCATGAATCAGAAGATCAGAATCAAACTCCGCTCCTACGATCATAACCTGGTAGACAAGTCTACAGAAA
>CAJXXJ010000529.1 GCA_913062745.1 uncultured Phaeodactylibacter sp. | reverse complement strand
CACCGACAGGCCGAAGCGGGAGATGGACCGGATTTCAGAAACGCCGGGGATATTAGCACAAGCTACCTCGACGGGATAGGTGATAAACTGCTCGACTTCCTGCGGGGCCAGCGAGCCGGAGACGGTGACGACTTGCACCTGATTATTGGTGATATCGGGTACGGCATCTATGGGCAGGCGGGACAGGTTGTAGAGCCCGGCGCCGATGAGCACTGCCACCAGGAGCAGGACGAGCAGCTTATTCCTTACGGAAAAAGCAATGATCGAACGAATCATGATAAAGATTTGAAGCGATAGAAATAGGGTTAGGGAGACCGGAATAGCGACCTCCGAAAAACACGAACCCTATCCGATGGGCGGCCGGAAAACGCCTTGCAGCGCTGTGCTCGAGTACGCTTCTGTTGCTTCAGGGAAAAGGAGAGGCTTTATGACAAGCTGCGGTTGGATTAGCGGCCGGAAGGACTGCAGCACCATATGATCCATCGTCTGCAGATGCTTCAACGGCAGGTCCTGATGGCTTTTCCCGCCATCGCCGTGGTCGTGGCTGTCCGTCTGCCAGAAGTGCTCGATAAGGAATTGGTGGAAAGAAAGCGTGCTGCCGGTTTCAGCTGCCATTTGCTGGTGCAGCCGGTAATGCTCCATCACCCGTGGCAGTTTTCCCAATTGCCCGTAGTCCGCTCCGGGCAGAAAACTGCCGAGCAGGAGGTAGAAGGCAAGGGAAAAGGCGATGAGTTTCATTTCATTTATTTATCGCCCTAAAGGTAAAGGAAAAACGGGATTCAGCAAGTGACAGATGTCACCTGGGGCCAAAACAGGTGTAAGAACGGGATTGCTCAAAGCCCTGAAAACCGGAGCTTCAATCAATCCCGTATAGGCCTGATTGGGCATCGTCACCAATATCCGGGCTTACCAGGGGAGCCCGTTTGTGGTGTATCTGCTAATCCGTCCGCTGCAGGAAGTACTTCACTCCTACTGATGCCCCTATTCGGAATCCCCGGTTAGCCCACGGTCCGTCAAATTCGCCTAACCGAGTGGCACCATTCTGGTTGGTCCAAAGGTGGTAGCTTAAATCCAGGCCGATATCGATGGCTAAGTTTGATGTCAGAAAACAATTAGTGCCCAGGCGGCCGTTCAGGAGGGAGCCCCAACTGTCAACTTCGGCGAGCTCTGTTTCGTAGCCTGAGCCGGTAAGCAAAAGGCCAACCTGGCTGTACCAGCGCCAGTGTTGTTGGCTGCTACCGAAATAACGGCGCAGATAAGGAGCTATAGAGAAGTGCGCCCCCTCATAATCAAAGGTATTGTTCAGCCGGTTTGAATAGGAGCCGGACAAGCTGACACCTACTAATGTATGGTCACTGAGAAACAATCCTATATCAGGGCTGAACCTCATATCCAATACACCTCCCAGATAAAAGATAGAGGCGAAGCCGGGGCTGATCATCAGGTCTCCTCTGTTAAAGGTGGAGACTGCAGACTGCCAGGCTTCTCTGTCGTCCTTGTTCATAAAGGGCTGCAGTCCCAGGTTTAAGATGAACCCATTATCCCGCAGGGAATGGATGGCATAAGTTATGCTGGCATCCAATGCGATATTCTCATTGAGGAACCGGTTGAACCCCAATTGGAAATTATACGATGACTCTTCGTAGTCACCAAAGTCCCCCTCATACCTGAAGCCGGCGTAGTAATTGTTTCCTTCCGAGCCGGGGTTCAAATAATACCGCACCTGAGGCGCAATGGTGGAAAGGTTTGCGCTATCATCGAAAGCAGAGGTGCTCAGGCTTGCGCCAAGCAGCCAGTGATCGGTAACCATCAGCGCAAAAGAAGGAGAAAACCCATAACTAAACCCGCTAAATGGTTCCTCTTCCGCAGCCAGGTAATCCAGCCCGATTTCTCCTCCAAAGGTAATAGCGCCTTTTTCAATTTGTCCCCGGAGGAATGTGTTAAAAGACAGGCAGAGTAAAGAGAGTAGTAATAGTTTTTTCATCAGTTAAGATTTTAAGTGATAGAGAATGTAGAGCGGTGTGCGGGCGATCCCGAATGGACTATAAGCTCGCTACTGTAAAAAAGACAGCCTGGTGAAGTAAATGGTTGGTAGTCTGTGCAATATAGACCAAAGGCAGCGTCAGTATCCAGAGCAATGCGGATACGTTTGTAACACCATAGAGAATGGCTATTCGGGAAGTAGCGTACTAAGAACTTGCCGATGTGAGGCAAAAAAAATCCCGAACCCTGCACAGAAGAAGGTTCGGGGTTTTTCACCGGCAATCAGAAAGGAAGCTTCACATACTGCCCCCTTTACCGGGCAATGATAAAGCTTTTGCTCGCCTGCCCATTTACCGTAAGGTAGTATATACCAGCAGGCTGTGCGGACAAGTCCATAGCAATCATTGGCCCTTCGGTACGCTCAGCCGCTACCATTTGTCCGTACGCATTGTATACGGCCAGCTGTGCCGGTGCACCAGAGGCAGGCAGTTCAACCTGAAGGATTCCATCCCGCAACGGGTTCGGAAATACCCGGATGGCGTTGCCCTCTTCTCCGGCTTCCGTCACTGAAGTGCTTATGCCGCAGAAGTCTTCATTGGGCTCCAGCTCTATGTAGCCGATGGGCTCCAGGTTTCTTCCTTCAAAAGCCGGATAGTCCGGCATGTAGCGCTCCATTTTGAACGTCAGGTTATCATTGATGCCCAGTAGCTCGCCCTGCGCTACGCGGGAACCACCGCGCAGTGGGGTGATGTATTCCCAAACCACTTCATTTTCGGGCGTGAGCTCTACGCTGTAGCCGATGCGTCCGCTGCAGATCAGGAGGTTGTCATTGGGCAGGACCTGCACGCTCGACAAGATAGGCGAGTTCATCGCAAAAGTATCCGGGTGGTAAACGGTGCGGTCGGCTACTGCCGGGCCCCAGCGCCCATCCTGAAGCGGGTACTCGTAGGTAGCGTCTATATAATCCGGCTTGAAAAACACGGCAGTGGAAAATAGTGGAGACACGCGGTTATTGTAAGCCGCGATCGTGCCTTCGTAGCCGGGCTGCTGCACCCAGTGCAGGTCGTGCGGGTAGAACAGCTGCTGATCCTCCGCGGTGCCCTGACGGTAAGCGGCCGGGTTGCCCCAGCGGTACAGCAGGTCGCCCCCTTTGCCGCTGTTGCCACCGGTGTGCCCGGCTGCCTCCTCCGTGGTCGTGCTGTGGTCGATTACCCACACTTCCGAGAAGGTAGGTACGGAAATCATGATTTGATCCAGCTCCGGGTTGTAGTCGACGGCGTTGACGTGCATCCAGTCGGGATGCCCCTCGCTGGTATCGTAGTTGAAGTCGATCAGCTCAGGGTGCTCTGCCGGGTCGCCGTAGTTCGCTTTGGTGGGGTCAAAGTCCTGTATCAGGTGGTCCCAGGCGTGCCATTCCCAGACTACGGAGTCTGTTTCCGGGTCTACTTCCAGCAGGTAATCAGGCCAGATGCGGTTTTGTGCCAGGAGCTCCGGGTTGCGGCCCATGGCGATGGCCTCTTCGCCGGACTTCTGCTCCCAGCTGATCATGAGCACATTGCCATTGGGCATGGGCTCTACTGCGTGGTGCAGGCGGCGCAGGGAGTCATTTTGGGTAAAAGTCCACAGCAGTTCGTTGTCCCAGCTGCGCAGCTCTACTGTTCCACCACCGCCGCCGGCCCAGATGCCGCTGGGTTCCATATCATCAAACCGGCGCTTGGCTTTTAACAGGCGCCCGTCTTCCAGCAGATGTACCGTATTGCCAGGCCAATAGA
>CAJXXJ010000528.1 GCA_913062745.1 uncultured Phaeodactylibacter sp. | reverse complement strand
CCGGCACAAAACGCGGGTCTTCCACAATTTTGGCGCAGCCGTAACGCAACTGTCCTATAATCTTGATCTTATCCCCACGCGTGGAGTTGAGGTGGCCGTTGACAATGCCTTCCTGCGGGTGCCAAAGGCCCAGCGCTTCCGTAATGGGGATGACATCTTTGAGCTCGTCCACATTTAAATCGCCGCCGGTGCCATAGTAATTCTTCAGGATAGGGAAAGCAGCCTTGTACCAGCGGCGCAGCACCTCATTGCGGCGGGGGTCGTAGGGGTCAAAGTTAATCCCGGACTTAGCGCCGCCGATATCGGGGCCACATACAGAAAACTTCACTTCCATCACCTTCGCCAGAGAGACGACCTCTTCACGGGTCAGCCCTTTGCGCATGCGGGTACCTCCACCGGCAGCGCCGTTGCGCAGAGAATTGATGACGATCCAGCCTTCCGCTCCCGTCTCGGAGTCCGACCACTCGAACACCACTTCCGGACGCTTGTCTTTATAGGTTTGCAGTAAGCTTTGTGTTGACATAACTATTGGTTTCTTTGGTTGAGGAATGGGCCTTTTGCCCCTGCAAAAGTACAAAATAGTTAGTGTACTAATGATTTTGCCGGCACAGAATAGGCCCCAACGGCTGGGCCAATCCATATTCTTCTGTACCTTTAGCTCCCTAAGGACAACCGGATATGCTTCAAAACTGGCTTACGCCCTCCAAAGTTTCTACGAAAGGTTACGCTGCGCATCAGCTGGGCGCGCGGATTCGGGTTTACCGCCCGGAGCAGCCCGGCACGGATCAGGCACAACTGGCTCTCATCGGGCTGGGAGCAGAAGATGCTGACGCCATTCGGCAAAAGTTCTACCCACTTGCATATGCTTTCCAGGGCCTGCGGATTGTCGACCTGGGCAACGCCCGGCGCACCGAAGCGGACTTTCTCATCCAACTCATCAAGGAGCTGCTCGACAGCCAGCTGCTGCCTATCCTCATCGGCAATCAGCCGCAGCAGGCGCTGGCGCAGTACAAAGCTTTTCAGGAGCTGCAGTATCTTATCAATCTGATTACGGTGGATGAGCGTATTGCGTTTCATCCGGAGGAAGGAGCCAGCGGGCAGCACTATTTGTCGGAAGTCCTCAACAGCCCGAAAAGCCGGCTGTTCCACCTCAATTTCATTGGCTGCCAGGCCCACTTCGTGCCGCCGGCGCTTTTCCGCTATCTGGATGAGCGGCAGTTTGACTATATGCGCCTCGGCCAGGCCAGGCGAGATATAGCGGAACTCGAGCCGGCGATCCGGGACGGAGATTTGATGAGCTTTCAGCTGTCCGCTATCCGGTCTGCTGATGCACCAGGACAGCAGGCTCCAACGCCCAGTGGTTTTGCCGGCGAAGAGGCCTGCCAGATATGCCGTTACGCGGGCATGAGCGACAAGATGAAAGCTTTTGGCCTTTATGGTTTCCGGGCAACGGAAGACCAACGGGGGCAGACGGCACAGCTTGTGGCGCAGATGCTGTGGTACTTCATTGATGGCTTTTACCACCGTAAGCAGGACTTCCCGGCTTCCATGCGTGGCTTATCGGAATATATTGTGGACTTCAAAGGGCTGGAATACCAGCTCACTTTTTGGCGCAGTGAAAAGAGCAACCGCTGGTGGATGCAGGTACCGGTCAAGACAGACCGCGCCTATCAGCGGCACCGCCTTGTGCCCTGCTCCTACAACGATTACCTGATGGCGTGCCAGGACCAACTGCCCGAGCGGCTGCTGCGGGCGCTTCAGCGGTTCAGCTAATCCTGCTCCTCTTTGAGCAGGCGCTCCAGGCGTATGCTGCGGGAGCCTTTCACCAGGAAATGAGACTGCTCATAGCCGGCACCGTCAAACCAGGTGCGCAGGGCTGCCGAATCCGGGAAGTGGCGGTGCCCGTACGCCGCGGCCAGCGGTTCAAAAAGGCTGCCTACCAGGATAACCTCATCAAAGCCCAGCTCTGCCGCCAGGTCGAGTACCGCGCGGTGTTCATACCCGGCATCTTCCCCCAGCTCCAGCATATCGCCGAGGATAAGGATGCGCCGCTGCGCTTCCATTTTGCGGAATGCGCGGATCGCCCCCTGCATGCTTGTGGGGTTGGCGTTGTACGCATCAAGCAAAAACAGGTTGGTACCGCGGCGCATGATCTGGGTGCGCATGTTCTCGGGCACATAGCTTTCCAGCGCTGCTTTGATGTCGTGCCCGGGTACCTCAAAGTAATGGCCCAGCGCAACGGCTGTCATAATATTGCCGAGGTTGTACAGGCCGACCAGCTGCGTATTGGCAGTAGCCGTTGCGTCTGCGTCAGCGAATTGCACAGCAAGCGTAGGCTGATCCTGCAGCAGTTTCACTTCAAAGGGGCCTTCTACCTGCTTCGTTTGGTAGTAAAAACGCCGGCGCCGGCAGGGCGCAGCCAGGTCCTCCAGAAAGGGCTCATCCCGGTTGATGAAAACGAGCCCGTCTGTTTCCGCCAGGAAGCGGTATAGTTCTGACTTGCCTTTTTTCACGCCTTCTATTCCTCCGAAGCCTTCAAGGTGGGCTTTTCCGATATTGGTAATCAGCCCGTGGGTGGGCTCGGCAATTCGGCTCAGCATATCGATCTCGCCCTGATGGTTGGCCCCCATTTCTATGACTGCGATTTCGGTATCCTCCGGCATGGCGAGCAGAGTAAGGGGCACGCCGATGTGGTTGTTGAAATTGCCTTGTGTAAAGTGCAGGCGGTACTTGCGGCGCAGCACTTCTGCCACCAATTCTTTGGTCGTGGTTTTTCCGTTGCTGCCGGTAATGCCTACTACCGGAATATCGAATTGCCGGCGGTGGTGCCGCCCGAGGTCCTGCAAGGCCGTCAGCGCATCATCCACCAGTATATACCGCTCGTCCTGAACGACGGATTCGTCATCTACTACGGCGTAGGCGGCACCACTTTCCAGCGCAGCCGCAGCGTAAGCATTCCCATCGAAGCGATCGCCTTTAATGGCGAAGAACAGCTCTCCTCCGACGATGCGGCGGGAATCAATAGAAATTCTGGAATGTTTTTTAAAGGGTTGGTAGAGTTTCGTTAAGTCCATGCAATTTGTCTTGTGCTTGCAGCGATTTCGTTGGTGTTTTACACAAAAGAAAGCCTCCGCTCTGCAGGGTTTGCAGAGCGGAGGCTTTCAGTTTTGCAGTTAGCAGCAGGGCTCAAAGCCCCTGTGAATGTTGCATGATACGCTATTTCGACAATAACGGTTCACGCAGTTTTTTTCTAGTAGCGGCGGCTGCTGCGCTTGCGCTTGGTATCAAACTGATGCCCGCCCACGTCATCGTTTCCGCTGGGTGATCCGGTCCGGGTCATGGCGCAGCGGAAACCAATCGTACGGGAAGCTTTGTCCTCATCCAGGTAGCGGCGTGTGCCCGGCGACAGCCAGAATGCGCGGTCTGCCCAGGAACCACCTTTGTATACGCGGGTCTTGTCAGAAATCAGCGTATGCTCATTAGTGGCGTAGTACGCCTGAGACTGCTGATCGCCATCGAGGTAGTTGTACACTTTACCCGTCTTGTAGTTGTCGCGGGTAGCCGCTTCCTCATCCGTTACGTAGCGGTAGCGCAGACGGCCGAGGCTGTCCTTCTCTACCGGGCGGCCATCTTCGTCCAGCTCCAGCTGAGTGAATTCGCCACCCCGGTACGGGTTGAGGTCGTGGTTTTGCACATCAGACAGCGTGGTGCTCGTCAGCGGGCGGTACAGGTCCAGCCCCCACTAGTTCACGTTGCC
>CAJXXJ010000527.1 GCA_913062745.1 uncultured Phaeodactylibacter sp. | reverse complement strand
CCATCCGGAGCAGCGCGCATTTTCGTAAAAGCAGGGTAGTCTTTTTTAGTCGCTAAAGACTGCAAAGGGCTGAACTGATAACCATCGTAGCGGTAAATATCACTAGGCGTCAGCACCCAAATCATCCCCTTTTTATCCTGCGCCATACTGATCACCCGCCGGTCGGGCAGCCCGTCTTCCAGCCCGACATGTTCAATTTTGACAAAAGGAGCATCATCCTGCCCCTTACCGGGTATAATGGCGAGGCAGATAAGCAGGGAAAGCCCGAAAAGATGCAAGGCCATACTTCGCATAAGGTGGTATCAGCTTTCGGCATAAAGATAGCCCATATAGTTGGTTTTTTGGTAAAGTAAGGTGCTTCCGTAATTTCCTTGTTTCCGCCATCCTCTGCCGTTTTCCATACCCGATTTGTTACATTGCAAACGATGAATCAAAAACGGAGCATCATGGCACAAGCGCATTCAGCAAGCCTTTCCGGCAGAGGGCAATCCCTGGCTTCCAAACCGGCACGGGTGGATATGGAACTATTCATGGAAGCGGCTCAAAACCTTTACCACCCCACTGATAACCCGAAAGGGGCTTTTCCTTTGAATATAGCGGAAAATGCGGGGATGATCCCCCTGGTCAAAACTCAGCTCGACGCCATATTAAACCGCGAAGCTATCCCGGAATGGGCCTTTCAGTATACCGACCCCAAAGGCCATCCGGAAGTGCGGGAAGTCATGGCACAATTTATGAGCAAACACTTGTGCCGATGCCCGGTAGCGCCTGATTCCATCGCCTTTTCCGCCGGAGCTGCCGCCACCATAGAGGCGAGTACCTTTGTACTGGCCGACGATGGGGATACGGTCGTCATTCCCGCCCCCGCTTACCCCATGTACACCAATGATATGGGCGTAAAAAACGGCCTGAAGCGCTATGATTTACAAACGCATTACCACCTGGCTGATCACGGTTCCGTCTCTCCATTGACTACCGGGCATCTGCAGGCAGCATGGGAGGATTTGCAGCAGCGGGGGCAGCGGTTCAAAATCCTGTTGCTTACTACGCCAGATAACCCGACAGGCTGCATTTATTCCGAGGGGCAATTGCGCAAGATCGCCGAATGGTGTATCCGGCATCAGGTGCACCTGATCGTAAGTGAGATATACGGGCTGTCCCTGATCGACGTGAGCGATGAGGAGATCCGGCAGGATTACCCCGAAGCGGCCACTTACCACTCCTTCGGTCGTATCATGGCGGAGATGCAAAGCGATTACCTGCATCTTTGGTATGCCCTGTCTAAAGACTTTGCGATGTCCGGATTTCGGTTCGGGATCATACACTCGCTGAACGAGGCGCTGCTCCGGGGGCTGGAGAATGTTAATATCCCCCATATGGCTTCCAATCTGACGCAGTGGGCGGTGGGCGAGCTTTTTAAAGATGATGCGTTCCTGGAGCGCTATATAGCGGAAAATAAGAAGAAGCTGACCGCAAGCTACAAAGTAGCCGTACGGGCGTTAAATACAATTGAAGTACCCTACATCCCCAGCCGGGGCAGCTTATTTGTGTGGGCTGACTTTTCCAAGTATCTGAAAACAGACAGCGAGGAGGGGGAGGAAACCCTGTGGATCGATATCTACCGCAGTACCGGCGTGTTGCTGACGCCCGGCAGCGGGTTTCGGCATCGGAAGTATGGCTTGTTTAGAGTGGTGTACACAGCCTTGCCCTTAAGCCATTTGGAGGAGGCCATGCAACGTTTGGTTGATTACTTCCGTAGCCGGGCTTAGTGATTGGATTGGGTGTGAATGGTAATAGCCGGCTGGCCTAATTTGCTGTTCTCAATAGGGGATCAGTATTCTTCATTTTTTGTGCTACCACTTTCCACTGACAGCTGTCCCCTTGGGATATTTTACGCTATAGGAATATCGCCTGCAAGCCGACTGGTTCGGTTTGCATTTGGCGGTCCATTGAAGGCTGCCTGTACGGGCATTGTACTGGGCGCCGTCTCTTTGCAGCAGCTCTATTTCAATGTCTTTATCCGTGGAAATAGGAATTTGGTCCAATAGCAGGACCTCCACAGTTTCTGCTTTATTATTGCGCAGGCAAAGGTTGAATTCATAGGTTTCCTTACGGTCAGAACCCATCCATTTTCTTTCGCTAAAATCGCGCCCTTCCCGCTCTACATTGATGGATTGATCGATCCCCAATGATAGTTGTAAAGTATCGGTGACGTCCTCTGCGTTTAAATTGACGGTTCCGACAAAGGTGCCCTCGTTGAAGATATTGGCTTTACCTGCTTCTAATTGGTATTGGCCATAATCGACGATTTCAGCGATAAGGTAAACAAAAGGAGCTTTACGTGGAATACACAGGTACTGAATCTTAGCCGGGATTTGTTTCTCCCAAATGGTCACCATTTGATCTTTTCCATTGCTGGGGATTTGATCGATGCGAGTGAGATTAAAAAGCGTGCTGGTGAGCTTATTTTCAGTGTCGCTCCATTTTTTGGGTTTAGGTTCGCTGCGTACTATACGGTAGGTTTCTTCGTAAGTCTCGGGTGAAATATTGGCGACGGTATCATAAGAAGGTTGCATTTTTCGGGCATACAGCGGGTTCAGCTTTGGTTGAGTATTGTTCATTACGGGCTTGGCGTTGGACAGGGATAGCTCGACACCATTCCAATCTTGCCCTGTATTTTGCCGAATGGCAGCACGGAAAGTAACATCCAACGGGTCTGTCATTGAAGTCGCTCGTATGTCATAGCTGGGAGACCATCCTGCATTATTCACGAGGTAGGAGACTCTTATAGTGGTCTGTGTGGCAGTTTGAGTTTGTATGCTGACGGTCACTTCTCCGGCAACTTCTTTATTTTTTTGAGCGCTCAGGCTGTTGATTTGATTTTTGATAACTTGTTCTTGTTCCTTCAGCTTGGCCAGACGAATCTCGATTTTAAGCTGTTGCTGTCGTAATTCGGTTAGGCGGTTGCGGTAGTATTCTGATAACTCTTGGAGGGCAGACACACTTACGCCTTGTTGGTTACTGTATACCCGCTGATTGGCATCAAGGATAGCCTCCTCCCCCTGAATAATTTGCTTTTGGTAAGTCGCCCATTTCTCTGCCTCCCGGAGGCTGTCTAGTTGCTCGTATAGTTCACTACTGCGCTCGTCCCACTGTACTGTGTTTAAGTAATTGTTGCGATAGCTCACTTCTCGTACGCTCGCATTGTTGCTGCCCAGGCTGAGCCTAAAGCTGGACTGGATAAGCTTAGGTGATAGTTGAGTCAAAACCAGCTCGGTATTGCCCGGCGGGAGATTGACTTCTGCAACTCTAGTGACCTGCGCTCGTTGGGGGTAGACCGTAACCGATTCAATTTGGCTGCTGATTTCTAGGGGTTGGGCCTGAATATGATTTATTGCTACCATAAACAAGCAACTGCAGAGGAGTATACGTTTCATTAGGATATGTTTTTTAGCGCTAGTGGTCTAGTCTCAGCCGAGGCACAAAGGACATCCAAATCTTCAGAAAGGTTCTCGGCAAGATAGATTTGCCTGCACCCTTAGCATTATAGCAATTGCCACGGGTAAATTCAAGGTTGACTTTATCAAAAAAGACGCAACTGCTGTGCCGTAAGCTTGGATTATTGACGCTCAGCAGGGACTTTATACTATGGACACGCATCCGTGCCATGAATTAAAGGCGCAAAGGTAAGGATAAGTTACACTTGGGGCAGAATGCGTGGATCCTTCCTGATGTGTAAAGGGGAGGTTTTCTTTTGTGAGAT
>CAJXXJ010000526.1 GCA_913062745.1 uncultured Phaeodactylibacter sp. | reverse complement strand
CTTACCGCCTGGGCAAGGGAGCAAGGCGCCAACGGCAGACAGCTGAGCGGATCCATAGACTTTGACCCCTTACTGGACTGGAATGAGCCACCGGTCGCGGAGCTTGCGGACTTGATCAAAAACTGTGCAGAACAGTATCCTGCCTTCCGCCCACTGCAAGTGAATGCCAAGGCCTTCCACAGCGGGCCGGAGCGGATCGTGGAAGAACTCGCGATGACCATCGCCAAGGGCAATGAATACCTGGCCCGGCTGCAGGAACATGGCTTGCAGCCTTCTACGGTGAATGCGCATATGCAATTCGGCCTCTCTATCAGCAAAAGCTACTTTGTGGAAATTGCCAAATTGCGCGCCGTTCGGCTGCTCTGGGCTAATGTGCTGAAGGGCTACGGCCTTAGTGGGGGAGCCGCCTGTTTAGTGGTGCATTTCGCCGCAGAAACACAAGATGAGCAAAAGAATACCAATATCATACGGGCCAGCACACAGGCTATGTCAGCGGTGATCGGCGGAGCAGACCGGCTTTATGTGCTTCCCTCTGATCATATTGACCAGAAAGGCTATTCGCCCTTTAGCCTGCGCATCGGCCGTAACCTGCAACACTTACTGAAAATGGAAAGCCACCTGCATCGCGTAGTCGACCCCGGTGCCGGCAGCTATTACATCGAAGAACTGACCCGCCAATTGTGCGAAAAGGCATGGAAACGCTTCCAGCAGCTCGATGCAGAGCGGGTTTTCGGTTGACCCGAAGGGCAAAAAAAAGCCCGGTGGAGTTCCGCTCAGGGACTCACCGGGCTTTTTTAATTATCTCAACTGCACGAGCTTACTCAAACAGCAGCACTTCGTCGATGACGTGTACTACACCGTTGGTAGCCTGAATATCAGTGGCAATGATGTTGGCAGTATTAGCGCCTGCATTGATGGTCGGGTTTTCTCCACCAAGGTCAATGGTAAAGGACTCACCTGCAAGGGTGGATACCATCATGCCCTGCTGAATGTCTGCAGCGCGCACATTGCCTGCTGTGGTAACGTGGTAGCTCAGCACGCTTGCCAGTACATCACTCGGGATGTCAGACAGCGTCGTCCAGTCGTCATTGCTGTCCAGCAGGTTCTGGAATGCTTCGTTGGTTGGTGCAAATACGGTAAACGGACCTTCGCCGCTCAGAGTGGCTACAAAATCAGTACCCAGACCCTCCTGCGTCAGAGCTGCTACCAGTGTAGCTAGTTCAGGGTTCGCAGTAGCGTGGGTTACGATAGTAGGCAGTCCGATTACGGCATCAATACCGTGGATTACACCGTTGCTTACATCTACATCTGCGGTTTCTACCGTCGGGCCACCATTAATGGTTACACCGTTGTCCAGATTGATGTACAGGCTGGTCGTAGCGCTTCCAAAATCAGTAGCGCTAAGGGTGCTGTAATATCCTGTAGTCAGGTCAGCAGAGCTCAGATCGTCAGCAAGTACGTGGTTGGTCAGCACAGCAACGAGTACATCTGTGGGGATATCGTCTATGCTGCTCCAGGCTGCATTGGAAGCCAGCAGGGCTTCAAAAGCAGCATTATCGGGTGCAAATACCGTGTAAGGGCCAGCTTCGCTCAGCGTACCGTCCAGCCCGGCAGCGACTACTGCTTCTGCGAGCAGGGTGTAGTCATCGCTTTCCTGGGCGAAATCAACGATAGTACTTGGCTGTTGCACATCATCGTCGTCGTCATCGCATGCGGTAAATGTAGTCAGTGCAGCGATTGCAAAAAGGCTTAAGAGCCATGGCATCGACTTTTTCATAATGTCTTTTTTTTTGAATGGAAAATTATTATCACTTCGGGTATCCCAACGAGTTAACAGGTAGGATGTTTACGGAGGGCAAGTGTGACAGGGCAGGATTCGCGGGGTTTGCCCAATCCTTTACAAAAGGGTGATATATTAGGATTATCGGGCTTTTTCAGACAATAATGGCAAAATACGCGCTGCAAGCTGTGCTGCGGAAGGAGCCGGCGCACGGGCTTCGACAAAGGGAGCGCCCATATGGGCAGCAAATTGCGCGGCAGCCCGCTGATGGGCATCAGAAGCCGCTGCACCGATTACGATCAGCGGGTACCCCTTCAGCAAAGGTTGCAGGCGGCGCAGGTCTCTCTCGAATGCGGAAAGCGGGACTCCCCGGCCTTCCAGTTCTATGATAAAGCCCGCAGGGTGCTGCTCGGTAAGCCGGGGGAGGCGCTGTAGTAATCCGCTTAAGCCTTCCTTATAGACCGCGGCATTGCGGATGGAGATGCTGTGCTGACGCGCCAGCAGGCTGACAAAGTCTTTTCCGACTTCATGACCCATCCCCAACGTCAGGGTGCCGCCTACGGCAATCCAGCCATTGTATGCTGCTGCGGAAAGGCCGGGAAGCGGTGCTGCTTCCACAGCGGAAGGGGCCGCTGCTTTCGGCTGTTCTGCCTGATTTTCTGCTGGTTCGGCAGTACAGGCACCAATCAGAAGGGATACCCAGAGCAATAGCCGGCAGGTACTACTTTTCATCCCTGTCTGATTGAGTAAATTGAATATTTCGGCGCAAGCCGGCGTACTTGGTGCGCTTGACGGCCGATTTGCGGAAAACTTCCCGAAAAACCTCTTCTGTGATCTCCTCCCAATCTTCGGCTGACATCCCGAGCAAATCCGGGTGAGGCTCAAATTCCGGCTCGCTGTGTGGTTCGGCAAAACGGTTCCAGGGGCAAACCTCCTGGCAGATATCGCAACCGAACATCCAATTCTCAAACTTGCCGCGATAAGCTTCCGGGATCGCTTCTTTCAACTCTATGGTGAAGTAAGAAATACATTTGCTTCCGTCTACCAGGTATCCTTCCGGGCTGATGGCATCCGTAGGGCAGGCATCAATACAGCGCCGGCAGGTACCGCAGTAATCCTTGATCGGGTGGTCATAGGCCAGCTCCAGATCAAGAATAAGCTCTGCCAAAAAGTAGTAGGAACCAGCTTTAGGGTTGATGGTTAGCGTATTTTTGCCGGTCCATCCGATACCGGACCGCCGCGCCCAGTCCCGCTCCATCACCGGGGCAGAATCTACGAACACCCGCCCTTCCACTGCTCCGATTTCCTCCTGAATGAAGTGCATCAGGTCTTTCAGCTTCCGCTTAACGACGAAGTGGTAGTCTTTTCCGTAAGCGTATTTGGAAATTTTCGGAGCGTCGGGGTCCTGCTGTTTGGCTGCTGTGAAGTAGTTGTACATCAGGCTGATGACGGACTTTGCACCGGGTACGAGCTTGCGCGGGTCTGTACGCTTATCAAAGTGGTTGGCCATATAGTGCATCTCTCCGTGCATGCCTTTGTTCAGCCAGGCTTCCAGGCGGCGGGCTTCGGGCTCCATCTGTTCTGCTTTCGCAAAACCGACAAAGGAGAAGCCCAGCCGGTGTGCTTCCTGACGGATTAGTTCGGTATGAGATGCAGCTGTTGACATAGAGCTAAGGTAATAAGTTTGAATGAACTCAGGCTCCCGGGCACAGGCCGCTGTTTCCCACAGCCGCCTGTGTTCCATCTTTTCTCTCAACCAAGGCTGATCCGGGAAAAAGCAGGCTTGGCAGGGCCACTCCCAGGCACAGGCCGCTGTTTCCCACAGCCGCCTGTGTTCTATCTTTTTCTTCAACCAAGGCTGCTCTGGGAAAGAGCAGGCTTGGCAGGGCCACTCCCGGGCACAGGCCGCTGTTTCCCACAGCCGCCTGTGTTCCATCTTTTCTCTCAACCAAGGCTGCTCTGGGAAAGAGCAGGCTTGGCAGGG
>CAJXXJ010000525.1 GCA_913062745.1 uncultured Phaeodactylibacter sp. | reverse complement strand
AAGGCAGCGGATAAGATGTGCTTTGCTGCGGTGCCAGTACCGTATCCCAAATGACGGAGTCCCGCAGCATAGCCGTCAACTGAACGCTGTCGCCCCGGCAAACAGCCGTATCCATCGGGCTGATGCTGATATCCGGCACTTCCAGTACGGTTACCAAAACGGTATTGCCGTGCTCGCACCCAAACTGATCGGTCTGCACCACACTGTATTCGGTAGTAGTGTCCGGGCTTACGCTAATGATGGAAGTAGTGGCTCCGGTGTTCCAAAGCTGACTCTCGCCCCCATTTGCCGCAAGGCTGACGGTATCGCCGGGGCAAATTTCGGTATCCGGGCTAACGAACAAGCCATCGCCGGAGGCCACTTGTACCAACTCGCTGAGGACCGCTTCGCAGCCGTCATCGTTCGTTATTGTTACGGTATAGGCGCTCGTCGACATCGGAGCAATCGTGATGATAGGCGCTTCGCTGCCGATGCTCCAATTGTAAGCAGTACCTCCGGAGGCGGTGAGCGTGACTGACTCGCCGGCGCAGATGACGCCGCTGACTGAGCTTTCCAGGCCCGGCTCAAAAGACAGCAGCACCAATACTTCATCAAAGCCGGAGCAGCCCTGACCGTTGACGCCATTCACCCGGTATACGGTACTTTCAGACGGCAGCACCGTAATCGTCGGCCCGCTGCCAATCGGCGCGTTGCCTCCCAGCTCAAACCAGGTGAAGGTAGCCGCATTGCCAACAGCGCTGAGCGTGACGGAATCTCCCGGGCACACGACAAGGGTATCCGGCTCGATATTGGCAACAGCCTCGTCCACCGGAGGGACTTCCAGCACAAACGGGGCAGAGCTGCAGCCATCCACCGTCACCACCAGAGTGTACGTACCGGAGAAAAGCGCCATCGGGTTCTGATTAGCAGAAGAAAAACCATTCGGGCCTTCCCAGGCGTAGGTGACCGTTTCTCCGCCCGGGCTTGCACTTCCGGACAGCTGAATCGGCTCCCCCACGAAGCAGGGCAGCTCATAAGAGGCACTTGCAGTGACCGGCGCACCGCTGCCAATCGCAACCTGCTGCGTACGGGTACCCCCGCTGGAAATATCCACAATGACCACCTCGTAAATACCCGGGCACAGGTTTTCGGCTGTCTCCGCACCGGGCCTGCCGGTACTCAGGAATACCAGTGCACCGCTTGAATCGGTCACGATGTAATCCCAGGGCCCCTGCCCGCCGCCTTCCATATAGATGCTGCCGTCGCAGGCTTCTCCACAGCTCGCATCCTCAGCGACGATGACGGGCTGCAGGGGGTCCCGGCATTCGGCGGAAGCCAGAAAGTTAAATATTTCCGGTTCGCTGCAGGCCGTTTGGCTGCGGCTTCCGGAGAGGCCGTCACCCAGCATACGCGCGCTGATTTCCAGCTCATCAAACAAGCCAAAATTATTCTCCGGGCAATCCTTTACGCGCATCGTCCAGCAGAACTGCACCGGCGGGGCGCCGAGGCCAATATTTGCACAGCCCTGCCCGCTCAGGCCGGTATTGTTGCCGGGTTTGCCGTCGTTCCCGCTATCGAAGGCAAAGCCGGGCCCAAACTGTCCGCTGCCGTTCTCCCAGCTTTCATACCACCCCCAGTTGCCTTCCGGCGAGCAGGAGGGCGGCGGCTGCGGCACAAAGGAAGCAGGGTCCCAGGCAGCGCCGAAGTCCAGCTCTACTGCGTGCAGCAGCTCGCCGGCGCTGTTGCTGCCCCAACGGCTGACGGTAAAGCACATTTGTACTTCCTGCCCGCCCTGATAGATGCCATTTTCCGGTGCCGGGGAAGCTACAAAAAAACCTTGCCGGCTGCTGCGGCAGGGGCTGCAGTCCGAAGAGCTCCGCACCAGCAGGTCGAAAGCATCGCCGTCGGTGGCAGAGCCGCCAATCAGCAGGAAGTAATTCAGGTTGGGGTCTACATTCGCCTGCAACGACAGGCTGTCGCCGCCGGCTGCGCAGGCAATCGCGTATTTGTTGCCGCAGTCCAGCCCGGCGTAGAGCACCAGCTCTGCCTGAATGGTATTGCGCAGTTCCAGCTCGATCTGATTACCGGAGGGCGTAAACTGCACCCAGACGTCAGGCAGGCCGCCTTCTGCCGAACAGCCGGACAGGGCCGGAAAAGGCTGCGTGGGGGCCGCGCCGCCAAAGTTAAGCCGGAAGGTATCGCTTACCGGGCTGGCTAAAGGGCACAAGCCAGGGTTGCTGAGGCTCAGTACTTCAGCTTCGGGGCAGGTATCTGAACTGGATTGGGAAAATAGAGGAAAGGTCAATACACTGCACAGCAGTGCCAGCAAGATGGTTTTTCTCATCTTTTTTTGTTTTTAGGATTACAATTCGCGCAGGTTTTGCGTCTCCAAATATAGGAATAAAAAGATAATTTTTTCCAGCCACAGGCTTGGATTCCGGTAAGGCTTTTGGGGAAACACCACGAAAAGCGGGGCTGTACCGCACTTAATCTGGCAACAATTTCAGCCGTTTTTGCCTTTTACCCCAAAACCACGAACTATGAAATCTAAATGGACTGCAGAAGATATTCCGGACCAATCCGGAAAGACCATCATCGTAACGGGCGCTAACAGCGGGCTGGGGCTGGCATCCGCTAAGGCGCTGGCTCGCAAGGGTGCCCACGTGGTGATGGCCTGCCGCTCGCAGCAGCGCGGCGAAGAGGCGCTGCAGGAAGTGAAGCAAATACCTAATGCTTCCGCTGAGCTGATGCTGCTTGACCTGGGCAGCCTGCAGTCCGTAAAGAGCTTTGCAGAAGGCTTCCTCAGCCGCTACGATCAGCTGCATGTATTGCTGAATAATGCCGGTATCATGGCGACGCCCTACGGCACTACGCAGGATGGCTTTGAAAAGCAAATAGGCGTTAACCACCTCGGGCACTTTGCGCTTACGGCGCAGCTGCTGCAGTTGCTGCTCCGCACCGAGAACAGCCGCATCGTGAATGTATCGAGCCTGGCCGCCCGCAACGGGCAGATAGACCCGGGCGCATTCCGCGATCCGAAAAACTATAAACCCTGGCCGGCTTATAATCAGAGTAAACTCGCCAACCTGATGTTTACCTGCGAGCTCAACCGGCGGCTGCAGGGCCACTCCACCATCGCGCTGGCCGCTCACCCCGGCGGTGCTTCCACCAACCTGGGGCGCAACCTGGAAACGAACGCTGTTACCCGCTTTCTTGCGGAAAAAATCCTGCTGCCTTTGTTGCCCTCTGCCGACCAAAATGCCGCGCCGCAGCTCTACGCTGCCACCGGGCCGGATGCCGCAGGCGGGCACTACTATGGCCCCGGCGGCATAGGAGAAATAGGCGGAGCGCCCAAACGCGTAAAGATGCCCTCCACGCTGGGCGGTCGTGAAGAGTGGGAGCGCCTGTGGGCAGCCTCTGAGGAGCTGACCGGTGTCAAATTCGCCCTTACTCCTGCTTAATCAGCCGCAAATCATGCCAACGCTGCCCCTGCCATACCCTCAGCAGGTAAACACCCGAAGGCAAACCTTCCAGGGATAGCCGGGTGTGCATACCCGTTGCCTGCCAGCTGCGCACCACTTGCCCGTAGGCACCGTAAAGCTGCAACTGCTGAGCTTCCCAGCCGCTTGTAGCTACCGTAGCCTGCCCGCGGGCCGGATTGGGAAACACTTCGGGCGGCAACAGCCCGGCAGCTTCCCGGGTGCTGTTGATGATTACTTCTACCGGCTGGCACTCTGTGGTACTGCCGCACGCATTGGCCGTAGTCAGGCAGACCAGATAGGTGCC
>CAJXXJ010000524.1 GCA_913062745.1 uncultured Phaeodactylibacter sp. | reverse complement strand
CGGAAGATTGTACTGGACGACGGCTACCTGCTCCGGGTAATCACCTACATACACCGAAACCCCGTAAAGCATAAATTTACCTCTCGGCCCGAAGACTGGCCCTACAGCTCCTTCCGCGAATATCTGGATAGTTCTCTTGAAAGCCCTGCCCGGCAGCAAGTAATCAAATGGTTCGGCGGCCTGCAGGTGTTTTTGAAGGCGCACCACAGGCCGGGGCAGGATTGGCATCAGGAGTGAAAACAGGTACAGGCCAGTTATCAGGCGGCATCTGGACGCTATTTCTATTCCTAATAATTATAGTATTTTCGCTCTCCATAAAAATAGCACGCAATCCCATGATCTGGCTGGCCTCCTTTCCCCGTTCGGGCAATACTTTCTTTCGCAACATCCTTTACGAGGTGTACGGGCTGGAGTCTGCCACCTTCCACCGCGACCCGCTGTATCCGGTTATCGAAGATTATCAAAGCTACCCGTTCGTGAAAACGCACCTGCTGCCGGGCGATCTGGTGCCGGCAGACCGCAGCATTAAAAGGGTGCTGTTGCTCCGGGACGGGCGGGATGCAATGGTTTCGATGGCGCACCACAAAAAAGACATTATCCGCCCCGGTACCGATTTTTACAATAATCTGCTGGAGAGTATACTAACTGTGGAAGATGTTGACTTCGGGGGATGGTCCGCGCACGTACAGCACTGGCTGCCGGCTGCCGACCTGGTCATCCGCTACGAAGACCTTATAGAGGACCCCTTGCGGGAAACCGAAAAGCTGCGCGCACTGACGGACCTTCCTCCGCCCCGCGAAGGCCGCCTGCCAAGCTTTCAGCAACTCAAGCACGGGCAGGCCAAATACGGAGGCGAGCGCGGGCGAAAGGACCGGGCGTTCCGCAAAGGAAAAGCCGGCAGCCACCGGGAGGAAATGCCGCCGGAACTGGAGCGCCTCTTCTGGGAGTTGCACGGCAGTGGTATGGAGCTGGCAGGCTACGGCAGCAGCCCTCACCCCAAGCCTGCCCGCCCCTACCGGGTGTTGATGGAAGCTGACAAGGTACTGGCCGAACAGATGGATGGCGTCAAGCGCTATCAGGAAGAACTCATACAGGGTATGCTCGCTTTTCAGTCGCGCCTTCCCGGCAAATGGCAAATTGATTTCCTGCTGCGCGACCGCATCGTCTCTCTGCTGGAAGTCGTACGCGAAATCGATCAGCAGCGGGTAAAGACCCGGGGGCTGCGCAGCAAGGAGGGCATACCGGACAACGTATACGGCTACGAGCGCCTGCTGCTGCAATTCAAGCAACAGCTGAAGCTCCGTTTGCCTAAAGCCATTTACGCCCCTCTCAGCCAACTGTACCGGGAGCTGCCCGCCCGCGACTGGCTGCGGTCGCTACGCACCGCTGTAGCCTGGAATAAGCTGAAAAAGCTGGACGTAGTAGCCGAAGAGGCCTACGACCTGGTGCATGTCCCGCTTCCGCAAAATTATTACTTCGCTACCCGTTTCGAAGCGCCGAGCCTGGTGACTGTGCACGACTTGACACACCAATACTTCCCCGATTTTCACGAACGCGACAACGCCAAACTGGGCGAGCGCGGCATGCGCTTCGTAGAGCAAAAAGCGGTCCACAGCATCGCTGTATCGGAAGCTACTAAGACAGACCTCTGCCGGGAATACGCCGTGGACCCAAAGCGGGTTAGCGTCGTGTACGAAGCGGCGGACAAACGCTGGTTCCGGCCGGTCCGGGAAGCAGCCGCCCTGCAAGCCGCCCGCGAAAAGTACAGCCTGCCTGCCCGCCCGTACCTGCTCAGCCTGAGTACCCTGGAGCCGCGCAAAAACCTGAAAAACACCATCGATGCCTTCCTGCAGTACAAAGCAGAAAGCGGAGACGAAGAACATATCATGGTCATCTGCGGCCGCCGCGGCTGGAAGGTGGAGCAAATGGTAGCAGAAGGGCACCCCAACGCAGGCGATATCTACTTCACCGGTTACGTCGATGAGAAGGAGCTGCCGGTACTTTTATCCAATGCTCAGGGCCTCTGCTATGTGGCGCACTACGAAGGCTTTGGCCTGCCACCGCTGGAAGCCATGCAGTGCGGTACCCCCGTCATCTACGGTGACAACAGCGCGATGAAGGAAGTCGTGGGGGAAGCCGGCCTGCCGGCTGACTCCCGGGATACAGCAGCTATTGCCCGGCAAATAGAGCAGCTGCTAAGTGATGACACCCTGCGCAGCCGCCTCTCGGAAAAAGCACTGCGGCGGGCCCACCAATTTTCCTGGCTGCGGGCAGCATTTGAGACGCTGCTCGTGTATGAAAAAGTGATACAGCATGAAGGTAGCGATCATCGCGGATCCCATTGACAACCAAAAAGGCGGCATTCACGTCTACACGCGGGAGCTGGTGCGGGCGCTCGCTGCGCACGGGCGGGAGCACGAGTATCTGATCGTCCGCGAGCGGCACGACCCGGAGCTTAGGGCGATGGAGCAGCTGCCCATCCCCAATTTTCGCTTCGGGCTCGGCCTGTCGGCACTGCGGCTGTTCTTCTACGTCCCCTGGGTTTTGCGTAAGCATCAGGTAGATGCCGTGCTGGAGCCGGCGCACTTCGGCCCCTTCAACCTGCCTGCCCGCATCCGCCGCATCACGATGATGCACGATCTTACGCCCATTTTGTTTCCACAGTACCACAATTGGCACAGCCAGCAACTGCAGCGCTGGTTCCTGCCCGGTATCCTGAAGCGGGCTGCGCTCGTCCTGAGCAATTCGCAAAACACAGAAAGGGACCTGCACCAGCACTACCCGCAGACCAGGGGCAAGGTGAAAACCATATTGCTTGGTGCTGACCATCTGCAGCGGCAGCGCACGGAAAGCCGGGCTTATCTGGATGAAATCGGGCTTGCTCAACCCTACCTGCTGTCCGTGGGCACCATCGAGCCCCGTAAAAACCTGGTCCGGCTGCTTGAGGCCTATACTTCCTTCCGGCAGGCCGTTCCCCAGGCTGTCCGCCTCGTGATAGCCGGGCAGCGCGGCTGGAAGTCAGAAGCATTTTTCGAAGCGCTGCAGCGCCACCCTTATCAAAAAGATATTCTGCTGCCTGGTTTCGTGCCTGATGCAGGGCTTACAGAATTGTATAGCCACGCATTGGGCATGGTATATCCATCGGAGTACGAAGGCTTTGGTTTTCCTGTATTGGAGGCATACTCCTGTGGCTGCCCGGTGGTATGTGCTGACAATTCGAGTCTGCCCGAAGTAGGCGGAAAGTGGGCCTTTTACCACGATGCACATGATTCTTCCTCTCTTGCGCAGGCCTTGCTGCGCTTCTATCAAAGCCCGGCCAGCAAGCGCCTGGAACTGCAGCATGCCCTGTCAGCCTGGGCTTCCCGCTTCACCTGGGCAGGCTATGTGAAGGAACTGGAACAGGCCCTCACAGAGCTGAGTGCAGGCAGGGATGAGTGTTTGAAAACATGACATTGGATAGATTCGTGCTTGCAAAGCAGTTAATCGTCAGTATATTTACCGTAAATATTGTGATCTCATGAGTGCTACTGGGAATAGTGTGATGCCAGGGGCCAACCGCTGGCTGTTTATCGGTTTTTCGGCGGTATGGCTGTTGTTGCTGTTCGTTTCTTACTGGGCCTTCCACCCATACTACTCGCTGTCTCTGTCCGGGCAGATTAATTATGACATACTGCTGGTACTGCTGCTGCTAAGCGGCGGTGCAGCAGCCTGGCAGCAGTCCGGCAAGGGCAAACGCAGTTACAACGGGCTGATGGTCTATGGATTCGTGCTGTTGATGCAGGGCATTAC
>CAJXXJ010000523.1 GCA_913062745.1 uncultured Phaeodactylibacter sp. | reverse complement strand
CTTCAATGCCGGCAGCGGCGCTCCGATGATGGGAGCGAGCACAGGGTCCTGCCTAAGGCACTCAATTGCTTCCTGACTCCTATTCACACGACTGCGGAATTGGTATTCTTCTTCAGCCTCAGCTCCAGGTACTGAGATTCAAACCCAATTTCCTGATAGAGCTTCAGTGCCGGGTTGTCCGGCTTCACATGCATGGCAATATCTCCCTTGGCATGCATGATGGCCTTTTCCAGCAGGCACTTAGCCAGCTTTTTGTCGGAGCGGTAAGACCGGTGGAGGGTAACAAATACGAAAATATGGTTGGGGTTGTAGCTGCCCATGCCGGTACGATTGGCAACAACAGCACCGATGATTTGCTCATTGCGGAGTACGGTAAGGACAAAACCACCGAAGGAAGGTTTTAATTTCACGGCGTACTCCACGGCTTCCTCAATGTCTTCCCGGAAGTTGTCGTCTTCGTGCTCGGTAAGAAACCGGATTACCTTGTTTTTTTCCATCAGGTTCATGCCTGAGAAAGCATCGTAGACTTTGAATTGCTGTGACATATTATGTTTCCGTTTTGTAAAGGGCAAATCCCCCCCCTTCGGACTTAAATATATATGATTTCTTCTGCAATAGCTCAGTGTGCGCATTGTTTTTTCGGGGAAATAGTTGGTTTTCAGGGTAAAAGGCTGGGAAGGGGCCTGCTGCGGGTGCCACTGACACGAAATCAGTACAAACGTAATTGCCATTCAGGTATTGCAATTTCCCGACAAAATTTCGGCAGCTCCCCATGAATTTCGCCGGTGTAAGGTGTTATTCGGGTAGTGATTCCTGAGCTAAATACTATGCGTATGCGTTACTTCAACCTTCTACTCCTTCTTACCCTTATGTTGGGCGCCACCGGGCTGTCTGCTCAGCAAACCGAAAAAATCAGCCCAAGCCTCCGTACTGCTTTTCAGGAGCGCGGGCAGGCTGACTTTCTGGTGGTATTGAAAGCCCAGGCCGAGCTGCCTGCTTCCGTTCGCGGACTCCGTAAAGAAGAGCGGGGCTGGCTGGTGTACGAAGCCGCCCGCAACCTTGCAGAGCGTACGCAGCCCCGCTTACGCGAAATGCTGAAGCAGCGTGCTGTGCCTTATCAGCCTTACTGGGTGGTCAATGCGGTGCGCACGCAGGGCGATGAGGCTTTAGCCCGTGCTATCGCCGCACTGCCGGAAGTTGCCCAGCTGCAGCTCAATCCGCGTTTTCAGCTGGATGTACAAGAGGGCTCTGGTGCGGCCATCTCCTGGCGCAACGATGCCGTAGAATGGGGCATCGAAAAAATTGGCGCGGACCAGGTCTGGGAACTGGGCTTCACCGGGCAGGGCGTAGTCATCGGCGGGCAGGATACGGGCTATGAGTGGAACCATCCGGCGCTGAAAACTTCCTACCGCGGCTGGGACGGTACACAAGCCGACCATAACTATAACTGGCATGATGCCATACACGAAATTGATTCGCTCAACGGGCCGCCCTACGAAGCCTTTGCCAACCCCTGCGGGCTCGACAGCGCGGTGCCTTGTGACGACAATAACCACGGCACCCACACCATGGGGACGATGGCGGGCCAGGAAAGCGGCGAAGGGGTAAGCATTGGCGTAGCGCCGGATGCCCGCTGGATCGGCTGCCGCAATATGGAGCGAGGCTGGGGCAGCCCGGCTTCCTATCTGGAGTGCTTCGAGTGGTTTTTGGCGCCGACCAATCTGGACGGGGAAGCTCCAAACCCGGCTCTGGCCCCCCATATTATCAACAACAGCTGGGCTTGCCCGGCCATAGAAGGCTGCGTGCCGGAAAACTTTGATCTGCTGGCCACCGCTGTGAATAACCTGCGTGCTGCCGGCATACTGGTCGTCGTCTCCGCCGGCAACAGCGGCAGCAACTGCGGTACCATCAGCACTCCCGCCGCTATTTTCCCTAACAGCTTTACGGTGGGGGCCACCCGGCAGAACGATACCATTGCAAATTTCAGCAGCCGGGGTGTAGTCACCATCGATAGCAGCGGGCGGCTGAAGCCAAATGTAGCGGCACCCGGCGTCGGCATCCGCTCTGCGATCCGTTCCGGAGGATACGCCAGCCTTTCGGGCACGAGCATGGCCGGCCCGCATGTGGCCGGTGCAGCAGCCCTGCTTATTTCTGCCAATCCGCAGCTCGCCGGGCAGGTGGAGCTGATAGAGGAAATTTTACAAAATACGGCCAAGCCCATGCTGAGCGATCAGGACTGCGGTGGGGTGCCGGGTACAAGCGTGCCCAATGCAGTATACGGGTTCGGGCGCATCGATGTGCTTGCGGCAGTGGAGGCCGCCTTGGGCATTACGGATACAGAAGACGCTGTGCCGGAAAACTCCACGATGCTCGCTTTTCCCAACCCGGCGGACGGGACGATCAACCTGCAGTTGTCGCACATGCTGCAAACAGATGGCCTACTTCGTCTTTTCGACGCTAAAGGGCAGCTGCTCCGGCAACAGCCCTGGCCAGTGGCGCAACCGCTGCTTTTGCTGAACCTGGAGGAGCTTCCTGCCGGCATCTACTCCTGCCAGCTGACTGAGGGAGACAAAGTTTGGGCCACCCGCTTTATCAAAAAGTAGGCGCAGGCCGTCAGTCTTTCGGGACCCATTCCACTTCTACCGTAACTTTCTGCTCGGCCGAAAGAGCCGTTTCCTGTGCCGTGTAGAGCCGGTAGCCCTGCCCCGGGCGGTAGAGCAGCTCCTGTGTTACATCGGCCACTACGCTTTCTGTAAGGTTCTCAATGTAAATGCGGCTTACCGTATCTCCGGCAAATTCCACGCGCAGCAGGCGGGTCTTCAGGTCTTCTGCGTCAGTGGTGTACTCGATTGCCTGCAGCTTTCCGTCCCGGAAGGTACTGTCCGGCCGGTATTTGTCAAACCAAGCCTTGCGGTTGATTTCAGAGTTGAGAAAAGTACGCAGCTCTTTTTGGTAGTCAAGGCTGTCAAAGTGTTTGGCTTCGGTCTGGCCATCCACTTCGATTCGTTTTTCGGCATCCGGCTGCCGGGCTTGCAGCTCGTCGATCTGCTCCTGCATATACCCCTTTAGGTCAAAGAAAGGCGTAGGGCCTTCCTTTTTAGCGGATTCGCGCATCTGGCAGGCGGAGAGCAAGGTGACAGCAAAGGCCAGCGGCAGTAATAACTTCTTCATGCATTCGGTTTTGATGGGTTTATAACTACTGCTGCCGCACTTAGGTTGAGCGGCAGGCCAACCGGCTTTCGTCGAAAGCTCATCCCGACAAATCTATAGGATTCGCAAAAAGGAGCCCGAATGCATAAGATTGGGGAAACGGCGGACGTTAATGCACGAATTCCGGCTTCCGCTTGATCGTCTGTACCCTTTCCGGCGGACGATTTTTTCATCACTGTAAATATACACCCGGCATGAGCAAGCTCAAGCAATTTTTTTTGTACTGTTCCGGCGCTGACCAGTCCATTCTGGAGCAGTGCCCCTCGGATGAAAACAAGTTTGTGGGCATAGGCGGCACGGTCCTGTTTACGGGGCTGCTGGCTTTTTTCTCCGCCAGTTATGCTATTTACACTGTATTTGACAGCTACTTCTTCGCCTCGGCCTTCGGGCTGATCTGGGGCCTGATGATTTTCAACCTCGACCGCTACATCGTATCAAGCATGAAGAAGCGGGGCAGCTTTGGTAAAGACTTTCTGGTAGCTTTCCCCCGGCTGCTGATGGCTATCTTGCTGGCGCTTGTGATTTCCAAACCATTGGAGCTTAAAATATTCGAGAAAGAAATCAATGCGGAACTGCTCGTCATG
>CAJXXJ010000522.1 GCA_913062745.1 uncultured Phaeodactylibacter sp. | reverse complement strand
TTACGAATGGTATTGCGGAGATTCAGTGCATGTATGCGCCGGAGTTTAGCAGCCATAGTAAGGGCGTGCGAGTGCGGGTGGGGGAGTGATGAGCCTGCGCTGTTCTTTTCCAGAGCGGCGCAGATTCCTCCTTTGGCTTATGCAACCAAGGCGGCTGTGGGAAACAGCGGCCTTGGAGCCTGCGCTGCTCTTTCCCGGAGCGGCGCAGATTCCTCCTTTGGCTTATGCAACCAAGGCGGCTGTGGGAAACAGCGGCCTTGGCATCTATTTGCGTTAGCTTCACAGAAGCCTGAGCTTTTACGCATGTCTCTTTAGTCGCCCAACTTGCAATTGCCTGTTTATGAGGGTTGTTCGTGCAGCACATCCGGACATTCCCTTCCTCTTCTGTGTAAAACAGCTTATGCGTACCCTCAGTCTTATTCTTTTATTTTCGCTCTTTGCGCTCCATCCGCTCTTTGCACAGCAACCTTTCGATTGCGTAGATGCTTTGGAGATTTGCAACGAAGACACTGTTATGGTGCAGTATGACCAGGTGGTGGCAGGTTCGGTGCCGGAAGATGTGCTGTACTGGTGTGATGCAGACTTTACCAGTCCGGTAGGCTTGGAATTTTCTACAATATGGCTGCGGTATACGATAACTTCCGCCGGAGCGTTTGCTTTTACTGTTTTGCCGCCGGATCCACTCGCTGACCTCGACTTTGTAGTGTTCCGCTCGGGGTCGAATAGCTGCGAGGGCCTGTATCCGGTACGCTGCATGTTTTCCGGCGAATACGTAGGCGGTGAATTGGATTCTATATGCCTGGGTGCCACAGGGCTTTCTCTCACCGCTACGGATACCCTGGAGGGCCCGGGCTGCACTGGTGGCAGCGATAATTTCCTGGCTGCCCTTCCAGTAGAAGCCGGGGAACAAATCCTGCTGGCGGTAAGCGTATTTAATGGAGATGTGGATTTTGAGGTCGCCTACACCGGTACGGCTACGATTGGCTGCCAGCCGGTTGCGGTATCGGAGGCAGCAGGAGCAGCCGTTCGGGTTTTCCCCAATCCGTTCCATAGTCAGCTCACTATACAGCCTGGGGAGCTCACCGGGCCGGGTGTGTGGGCAGAAATATGGGGATATTCCGGGCAACTGCTTCAGCGCCATTCGATACAGGGAGACGGTACCCTGTCAACTGCCGAATTGCCCGCAGGGCTATACTTAGTACGTCTTACCCGGGCAGGGCAGCTTTTGTATCAGCAGCGGGTCGTGAAGGTGAAGAAATGAGAGGCTATCGCTTTTGCTTGTGACTGCTTCGATTCATGCCCCTGCTACTATGGCCTCGGAGAGCTGGTCAGCCATGCAGGCTCCCTCTTCAAGGCTCATCAATATCATTGAGGAAGGGGGCAAGGCATTCCGCTGTGTCGCAGATGCCTGATTTGGCGTAGGGAGGCTATGAACCAAGGCGGCTGTGGGGAACAGTGGGCTTGGGGCTTGCGCTATCTTGCGAAGAGCAAAAGAAGCTAAAAGCGGAGCTTTGTGTTTTTATAAGCCTTAAAAAAAGGCAACACCGAAGCTGCCACTCGTCTGCGGACGCCCCGGCGTTGCGATAGATGAAGAGGTGTCTTTGGGGTGGAACCTTATCGTATCAGAGGTGCCGCGGTAAATCGCCGGCGTTCGCCGGTGAAGCGGAATAAGGGTTCTCCTTCCTCATCGTAAAGCTTCACCATAGTATTCCCCCCATTTCCCAGGTAAATCCGTAGCCGGCCGAGGTTCCAGTTGTCTCCCCCCGAACCGCCCCGGGCAGTCGTTTCCAGGCGAATTTGTCTGATCTCGCGGCGGTCAACTGCCCGCTTGAGCGGAATGCGCACCGTTTCGGTGCTGTGGTCCGGCCAGCGTCTGGAGCGATTGAGATTCTTGACTACCTGGTGGTCTCCCCGATCAAAAAATATGACGGCATGCACATTATCATTACCGCCGCGCAAGTCGTCGCCGCCGGTGCGTATAGTCAGGAAGAGTTCCTGGTACTTTCCCGGCTGTACGTTTGAGTTGTTCTGAATGGCAGGAGGCGTCTTGTGGCGAAACTGGTTGTAGTGTTTTAGGTGGTTTTTAATTCTACTGCTTCACGTGTACCGATTTGCGTGCCAGCGTCCCACCTGCGGCCAGGTCAAATTCCTGTAGATAGTGCAGTTGGCCCTGTGTATCAAAATACAGGGTGGCTCTGGCTTCATCAACTTCTTCATTTCCAGGTATTCCCCAGCTCAGGATCATTTTGCCATCCTTAAAGACACCTTCGGTTCGATCGGCGTTGCCTTCTGCGGAGGTGCTGAGTGCATACACTTTGTTATCAGGGCCCACCGCAAAAAAGAAAGCTCCGCTTACGGGTATTTCCTCTCCTTTTGTGGAAAGATAGCGAGATTCCGACTCCAGCAAGATACTGTTGCCGGTATTGGTCAACTTAGCTGTCACATTGCTTTCCTGCAATTTGGGCAGCATTTCTGAAGTAGTCGATTGGTCAGTATCCGCTTTCCATTGCCCATTCATACGGTTGAAGAATGTTTTTGCATCCATCTGCGCCCCGACCTGAGCGAAGGAAGTAATCGTGGTGAAGGTTAAAAACAGCAATAATAATCCAAGCTTATTCATAATGGTAGGTGTTTGTCTCCCCCTCGGGGAAAGGTTTAAGAAATAAATCAGCGCTAATCAAAGGAAATCTGTCTGAAGAGCCACAAAACGAGCGTTCAACGTCTGGCAATTAGCGTTCAAATCAATTTTTACAGAGTCTAAGTGTTTGATTTTGAACGGTTTATTGTTTTGTGGGGCGGTTCTCCCATTTCCCGCAGATAAGCTTTGCTGAAGTAAGAGGCGTCCCGGAAGCCCGTTTTTTCTGCTACCTGTTGGACTGCATACTGACCGGACAGTAGCAATCGTTGCGCTTCCTGCATACGTATTTGGCGCAGAAAAGCAGAGGGAGACAGCCCGGTCAATGCTTTGAGCTTGCGGTAAAGCTGAGGCCGGCTCATAGCAATGGCGCGGCAGAGGTCGGGCTCCACCCGGAAGTCAGGGTCAGACATCCGGTCCATAATGATAGATTTCAGCTTTTGGAGGAAGCGCAGCTCCGGGTCTTCTGAAGGCGGGGAAGAGTCTGGCTGCGGATTGGCTGTACTGTACTTTTCTTTCAGCCGCTGCCGCAATTCCAGCATTTTTTGCAGGCGGATGTACAATTCCTGCCGGTTGAAGGGTTTGGTGAGGTAAGCGTCTGCTCCGGTGCGCAGGCCGGTATGCCGGGAAGCCTCATCAGCGCGGGCTGTGAGCAAGATGATGGGAATGTGGCTGGTGCGGGTATCGTTTTTCAGGGCCTCGCAAAGCTCAAAGCCGTTTTTCAGGGGCATCATCACGTCGGAGATAATGATATCGGGAATGAGCCTCAGGGCTTCTTCCAGGCCTTCCTGCCCGTTTTTGGCGAAAGCCAGATTATAGTGCGGCTGCAGGCAGGCGTGCAGGTAACTGGCGACATCGGGATTGTCTTCCACCAAAAGCAGAAGGGGGGCTTCCCGGTTTTCTGCGGCCTTTGGTTCCGGGCGGTTGGCGGGCGTGTACATTGTGCTCGCTTCGCTGAGTGGGTCTCGACGGTGGGTTTTCCTTTGGATGGGCAGCAACACCTGAAAAGAGGCACCTTCTCCTTCCTGGCTTCGTACCTCTATCTCTCCACCCAGCAAGTGTACAAATTCTTTAGTAAGTGCGAGCCCTATGCCGCTGCCCTCAACCGGCCGGGTGGAAGAGTCGTCGGCCTGGTAAAAACGGTTGAAAATAAAATCCTGC
>CAJXXJ010000521.1 GCA_913062745.1 uncultured Phaeodactylibacter sp. | reverse complement strand
CGAGCCCGGTACCTACTGGGTGGAAGTGACGGATGAATGTGGAATCAGCGCTTCCGATACCATTAACGTCAGCATGTCGGATCCCGTCATGATTGATATACAGCCCCAGGTAGCGTTCATTTGCCCGGAAGATAGCGCACAAATCAGCCTCGCAATTGATGGCGACTATACAGTGGAGTGGCATCCGGACTCCGGACTGAGCTGCAGCGACTGTACCGAGCTCGTGGCAGCGCCAGACACGACCACCTCTTATACCGTAGTTGCCACCAATGCGGACGGTTGCATCAGTACCGACAGCGTGCAGGTCAATCTTATACCCTGCGAGCAGGTGATCGAGACTTCACTTTGCGCCAATGACAGCCTGTTGCTATTCGGCAAGTACTTTTATCCCGCCCGGCCCGATACGGTGATGGTAGAGGACACCTTGTTTTTGGTAGAAGTAGAGCCGATTGATACCATTCTGCGCTTCGTTGATACGCTGGTATGCTTTGGCGACAGCGCAGTTTTTGACGGCATAACCATACCGGGAGGAGAGCAGGAAGCATTTGTTTACTCCCTCGGGTCGGGCTGTGACTCTACGGTGGTGGTACGGGTAGAGGAACGCCCCAGAATCGTGGATACCACCTTCCTGCAGATTTGCGAAGGCGACAGTGCTTTGGTATTTGGGCAGCCGGCCTATGCATCCGGCCTGTACTCAGAACAATTTACCGCGCTTTCGGGCTGTGACTCTACACACTACATTCAGCTTGCCGTGCTCGATACGCCCACTGTTTCGGTAGGCCAGGCTCTGCTTTCCTGCCGGGATACAACGAGTCAGCTAGAGGCAGAAGGGCAGGGGGGGCAGCTTCCATACGGCTTCCAGTGGTCCAATGGCATTACCGGCTCAGTCAATTCTGGCCTGGCACCCGGCACTTACAGCCTGACCATCACCGATGCCAACGGCTGCCGTAGTGCCGCAACGGGCGAAGTGCTGGATGCTCTGCCTGTGCTTTCCTTTACGCTGAGCGCAGATTCTGTCAGCTGCTTTGGCTTTACAGATGGCAGCATAACAGCAGGGCCGGTATCCGGTGGTACACCGCCGTATACCTATAGTCTTGATGGCGTGAATTATCAATCGGAGCCGGTATTCCCGGGGCTAGAGGCTGGTGGCTACACCCTCCATGTTCAGGATAGTGAAGGTTGCCGCAATACGCTGATGGGCGAGGTAGGCGCTCCGTTGCCATTAAGCCTGCTGCTGCCTGCGGATACTGCCCTGGTTTTGGGCGAAAGCCTGCCGATTGACGCGCAGTATGCCGGCAACCCCTGGTTTTTCAGCTGGAATCCTCCCGAAGGGCTGGACTGCGCAGACTGCCCGATGCCCACGGCAACACCGCTGCAGACCACCCGCTATTTCCTTACCATAAGCACAAGCCCGGGCTGCTCGCTCACAGACGATATACTGATCTTTATTGAAAAGCCACGCCGGCTATACATCCCGAATGCTTTTTCCCCGAATGGCGATGGTGTCAACGACTTCTTCCGCTTATACGCCGGGCCTGATGTGGAACGCATTCTCCGCCTGCGTATATTCGACCGTTGGGGAGAACTGATTTTTGAGGAGGAGAATTATGCACCGGATGAACGACAGCCGGCCTGGGATGGCCGTTTCCGTGGAGAAGCGATGCAGCCGGCGGTCTTTGCTTATGTGGTGGAAGCGCTGTTTATTGACGGGGAGGTTATACAGTTTTCCGGGGACTTGCAGTTGCTGCGGTAAATTGCGGTCAGAATGCCTTCGGGCGAAAGTCCGGGTCGTTTACAATGGCTGCGGAATCGCCGGTAGCCCGAATGACGAAGAGCCCGCGCTTTTCGGCCATGCGTTCACTTTCCTGTTCCGAGTGCAGGAAGGCTACAGCACCGTAGACTTTATGGTTGGTGTACTCTGACATCCACGTTTTGACTTGTTCCAGCTGTTGAAGAAAGGTTTTGACATGTTTGGACCGCAGCGTGGTTTTTACTTCAGTGACCACAATTTCATTTCCGTTGTGAGCGATAATGTCAAATTCATAATCCGTATCCCCGTATTTGCCTTTCACCCGCGTGGAAGTACGATGAATGGCTATGTCCCGCTCATTGAGCACCCGGACTAAATCTCCTTCTACCAGGGATTCGATCAGCTTGCCCCACTGAGATTCAAAGAGCTCAAATGCCTGTTTGATCCGCTTATCGGTTTCCTTGAACTTCGCATCCGTCTCTTTGAACTTCGCATCTGTCTCTTTGAATTTCGCATCTGTATCCCGAAACATCTGCTTGATCTCTTCCCAGGAAATTTCTTCTGCCATAGATTTTAAGTTTATCTTCTAAATAACGCAAGCCGGGCGAATTAAAGTTCCCGGAATGGCAAACAGCGCCCATTCAGCGCCCGGATGTGCAAAACCTACGGCTTTACGGCACTTCTGCCACAAATTCCCTACCTTTGGGCTTCGCAAAAATGAAGAGACCGCTATGTCAGCAGAGACCTTTCAAAAGGTAGACGAAATGAAGGCTGCCATCGAAGCCGAGCAGCCGGCCAACCTGGATGAGCTGGAGCAGTTCCGGATCAAGTATCTGGGCTCCAAAAATATCATCAAAGGCCTGTTCGGAGAAATCCGCAACATCCCCAATGAGCAGAAAAAGGAATACGGGCAGCGGGTGAACGCCGTAAAAGAAGCGGCCGAAACTAAGTATGCTGCCCTCAAAAATGAGCTGGAAACTCAGGCCGAGGAGGCCGCCGCGCAGGATATGGACCTGACTGCCCCCGGCGAGCCGCTTGACCTGGGCAGCCGCCACCCGATCGCGGTAACCATGAACCGCATCATCCGCATCTTCGAGCGCATTGGCTTTATCGTAGCCGACGACCGGGAGATCGAGGACGACTGGCACAACTTTACGGCCATGAATACGCCGGAAGACCACCCGGCGCGGGATATGCAGGATACGTTCTATCTGCAGGGCAGTATGGAGATGCTGCTGCGTACGCACACTTCTTCTGTGCAGGCGCGGGTGATGAAAAACGCTCAGCCCCCTATCCGTATCATTGCTCCGGGCCGGGTATACCGCAATGAAACCGTCTCCGCCCGCTCGCACTGCCAGTTTCATCAGGTGGAAGGTCTGTACGTAGACGAGGGCGTTTCCTTTGCAGACCTGAAGCAAACGCTGCTCTACTTCGCCCGCGAAATGTTTGGGCCGGACGCTAAAATCCGCCTGCGCCCCTCTTACTTCCCATTTACGGAACCCAGCGCTGAGATGGACGTGTACTTAGGGACGGAAACCGAAAAAGACTACCGCCTGACCAAGGGTACCGGCTGGCTGGAAATCCTGGGCTGCGGCATGGTAGACCCGGCGGTGCTTGACAACTGCGGCATTGATTCCAATAAATATACCGGCTTTGCATTCGGTATGGGAATTGAGCGGCAGGCGCTGCGCCTCTATGATATCGGCGACATCCGGCTGTTTTTCGAAAATGACGTGCGCTTCCTGAAGCAGTTTGCGTCCACCATTTAGCAAAACAGGACTGCCGGGCCAACACTACACCTGGCAGCTCTTAAATGACTACCATGAAACCTAGCATACCCAAAGGCACCCGGGACTTTGGCCCGTCAGAAGTGCTGAAACGCGACTTTATTTTTGACACCGTGCGTGAGGTATTCGTGCGTTACGGCTACCAGCCCATTGAGACGCCGGCTATGGAGAATCTGAGCACGCTCACCGGCAAATACGGCGAAGAAGGCGATCAGCTGCTCTTCAAGGTGCTGAATAATGGTGATTTTTTGGCGAAAGC
>CAJXXJ010000520.1 GCA_913062745.1 uncultured Phaeodactylibacter sp. | reverse complement strand
CCCCCCCTATCAGCCACTCGAGCCCTCCAATACTTCGCAGTTGCAGGTGCAAACCGGAGCGAGCCTGCATCTTTTCCCCAATCCTGCCCACTCCAACACGCAGCTGTGCCTGAAGTTGAACGAGCGGCAAAGCGGGGACTTGCAACTCATACGCGCCGACGGCAGCCTGGCGGCTACCCTGCATCAGGGTACTTTGCCTTCCGGCGAACATTATTTCCACCCCCTGCAGTCGGTCCGGCAAGCCGGCTGGTACGTCCTGCGCTACCAAAGCGCCCGGGAAAGCATTCACCAAACCTTATACTATAAAGGATACTGACCATGACGAACATGCACGTTTTTCTGCCGCGCTTTCGGCTATTTCTGAGCGCCGCATTACTCCTTTCGGCCCTGAGCCTGTCAGCGCAGCCAGCCCCCGACTTTACCATTACAGACAGTGAAGGGAATCAGCATACCCTTTATCAGGACTATCTGGACCAGGGCAAAACGGTGCTGATCAAGTTGTTTTTTACCTTCTGCCCGCCCTGCAACACCATCGCACCATTTACTCAGCCGCTTTACGAGAGCTGGGGCGAAGGCAACGGCGATGTAGAGTTTTTCAGCCTCAGCATTCAGCCCAATGACAACAGCCCCGCAGTTAACAGCTATAAGTCCACCCATAGCCTTACCTACCCGGGGGCCGGAGCCGATGGCGACAGCAACGAAGCGGCCGCCCCGTATATGGACGGCACCTATGGCTTCTTCCTCGGCACCCCCACCTTTATTGTGATTGCCCCGGACGGAACCGTCAACTATAATGTGCGCGGCGGAAATCCGCAGGCCACCATCGACAGCCTCGATGCAGCCATTGCTGCTACCGGTGCAATGCGGCCGCTGATCCCGTTTCCGGGCCCGGGCAATGTCGCGATGCCGGACGGGCAGGGCATAGGCGGCGTGCAGTTGTACATCGAAGGCCTGGCCGATACCGCCACCACCTTATCAAACGGCAGCTTTTTGCTCAATACCGAGCTGGCGGCCGATCAGACGTATCAGCTGCGGGCACAGCGGCCGGGCAACCATGCCGAAGGCCTCAGCAATATGGATCAGATGATGGTACTACAGCACCTGTTGGGCCTGCAGCCGCTCACCGGCCTGCAACTGATTGCAGCGGATACCGACCGCGATGGCAGGGTTAGCATCCGTGATGCCATCCGCATCCGCAAGGCTATACTGGGGCTGTCCACCGATTTCGATGGGCAGGACAACTGGATTTTCCTGAATGCCGAGTACGATTTCCAGCAGCCGGACGCACCCTGGGACGAAGCGTACAACGGCAGCGCTACGAGCTTCCCCTTCACCGTGGAGCGGCAGGAGCCGCTGCAGCTGATTGGGGTCAAAACAGGAGATGTCGACAACAGCGCCCTGTGATTGGCCCGCTGAGCACTGCATTTTGTCTAAGGTCCGTAAACTTTTCGCCTGCGTGTTGGCACAGGCGGGCCGGGCGTCTATCTTTGCGCAAAAATTGCCAATGAAAATTCATCTGATGGGTTGGCTGCTTGCGTTGATCACGCTGGCCGCCTGCAGCCCCGCTAACGAAGAGCAGAACGGCTCTGCTGAACAAACAGAAAACGAAACGGATACGGCTGCCGCCGATACACTCCGATATCCGGAGGAGACAAACATCAGCAACCTTCAGCAGCTGACCTTTGGCGGTGACAACGCTGAGGCCTACTTCAGCTATGACAACAGTCAGCTCGTATTCCAGGCTGCAAATGATGCCTGGGACGCCCCCTGCGATCAGATATTCCTGATGTCAACAGATGGCTACGAAGGAGATCGCCCACCTATGCTGAGTACCGGCAAAGGGCGGACGACCTGCTCTTTCTTTATGCCGGGCGATACGGCGATCCTCTACGCTTCCACGCACCTCGGTGGCGAGGAGTGCCCCGAAACCCCTCCCGTGGTTAACGGCAAGTATGTTTGGCCGATCTACGAAAGCTATGACATCTTCGTCGCCGACCTGCAGGGCAACATCACTAAGCAGCTGACGGACCACCCCGGCTACGATGCGGAAGCCACCCTGAGCCCGGACGGCCAGAAGATCGTATTTACCTCCACCCGCTCCGGCGATCTGGAGCTGTGGACCATGAACGTGGACGGCAGCGAGCTCACGCAGGTCACCGATGAGCTGGGCTACGACGGCGGCGCATTTTTCTCACCGGACAGCAAGCAGCTGGTATTCCGGGCTTCCCGGCCGCAAACGGAGGAGGCAAAGGCCACTTACAAGCAGCTGTTGTCTCAGGGCGTAGTGCAGCCCACCGAGATGGAAATCTTCGTCTGCGATGTGGATGGCTCCAACATGAAGCAAATCACTGACCTGGGCGGTGCCAACTGGGCGCCTTACTTCCACCCGAACGGCCAGAAAATCCTGTTCTCTACAAACCACCACGTAGACAGTGGGCGGCAGTTCAATATTTTCTCCATCAACCTCGACGGCAGCGGGCTGAAGCAGATTACCTTCGACCCGACTTTTGACGCCTTCCCGATGTTCTCCTACGATGGCAAGAAGCTGGTTTTCTCGTCCAACCGCAACAACGGCGGCACGCGTGACACCAACGTTTTCATTGCCGACTGGAACGATTAGTGGCCTTTCCGGCCCGGGTACTATCCTGAAATAGCTTCCGCTAAATTGCGCGGGGGCTATTTCAGGATAGCCAAAAATTGTACCTTCACGCAGGTAAAACCCTGTCGCCATGCGTCTGCTCTTATTCTTGCTGCTATTCAGCCTTCCTCTGCCGGCCCTGCTCGCACAGAACGGCGTCCCGCCTATCGGAGGGGCCCGGGCTACGGGCATGGGGTACACAGGCCTTACCTTCACAGATATCAACGCCTTGTTTTCCAATCAGGCAGGCCTGGCGGGCCTGGAGCGCACCACGGCAACGGCTTTCGCCGAACAGCGCTTTCTGCTGGCTGAGCTGGGCAGCTACTCTTTCGGCTTTGCGCTGCCCACGAGCTCCGGCACTTTCGGCTTGTCGCTCAACCACTTTGGCTTTGAGAACTACAATGAGCAGCGTATCGGCCTGGCTTACGGGCGCCGGCTATCGGAGAAAATCAGCATAGGCGCGCAGGCTTTGGTGCTCAACACTCAAATACCGGAATACGGCAGCCGGGCGGTGGCCACCTTTGAGCTCGGCCTGCAGGCAGAGCTGCTTCCCCAACTACAGCTGGGCATCCACACCTACAGCCCGGTGCGGGTAAGCGTGGTGGGCAGTGAGTACCTGCCTTCTGTGCTGCGCGCCGGCATACGTTATGCCCCCTCTGATCAGCTGCAGCTGCTGGCAGAAGTAGAAAAAGACATCGACTACCCGGCCCGCGCAAAGTTTGGGCTGGAATACCAGGCCGCGGAACCGCTGCTGCTCCGCTTTGGCGCCGCCACACAGCCCACTAACGTCAGTTTTGGCGTAGGCTATCAGGTGCTACAGCAAATGCGGCTTGACATCGCCTCCTCCTACCACGAGATGCTGGGGTTCAGCCCCGCAGCAGGCCTGGCCTGGGAATTTTAAAAATCACCTATGAAGATATTGATTACCGCGGCCACCGCATTCGAGATTGCGGAGCTGCAAGCACACCTCGACAAGCACTTCATCAAAGCAGGCCCTCACCGTTATCAGCGCGGCGAGATTCAGATTGCACTACTCATCACCGGTGTAGGGCTGCCAATGGCTGCCTACGCCATGGGAAAGGTCATTGGCGCAGATGAGTGGAACCTGGCTGTCAATGCGGGAATAGCCGGCAGCCTCGATCCGGAGCTGCAAATTGGCCCCG
>CAJXXJ010000519.1 GCA_913062745.1 uncultured Phaeodactylibacter sp. | reverse complement strand
TTGAAACACTACTTCTTGACCTACAAACAACTGCCAGGTGAAGAACCCAAATGTGAAATAACCCATACCTACGGCAGGGAGGAGGCCATGGAAGTCATCCGCGCAAGCCAGCGGGACTACGAAAAAGAATATGGCAACCTGGAAGAAGCACTTTCTTTGACCCTTTTCGAAGCATTCAACTTTAGCAACCGGCAGCAGAAAATGCTCAAGGACCTGGATTAATCAGTCCTCCGCCGGTTCAAACCCCTGCTCGATGCCCTTCTGCGTGGGCGGCACTCCTGCCTTCATCCACTTCGGCATAGGGGCGTCGAGCAAATAATAATCAAAAAACTGCTGCATCCGCCGCATGAAGTCCCGGCGGTTGGTGTCTCCCTGCACGCCGTGCGGGTCTCCGTTATAATTGAGCAGCCAGGCCGGTTTGTTCAGCCTTCTCAGCGCTACAAAAAATTCAATCCCCTGATACCAGGGAACCGCGCCGTCCTCATCATTGTGCAGGATCAGCACCGGCGTATTGATCTTATCCGCATAGAACAAAGGCGAATTCTCTATATACCGCAGCGGCTTTTCCCACAGGCTGCCGCCCAGCCGGCTTTGCGTATGCTCGTACTGAAACATCCGGCTCAGGCCAGACTTCCAGCGGATGCCCCCGTAAGCAGAAGTCATGTTGACCACCGGCGCACCCGACTCCGCACAACGGAACAAATCCGTCTGCGTAATCAAATAGGCGCTTTGGTAGCCGCCCCAGCTATGGCCCTGTACACCCAGCCGCTCCCGGTCAATAAAACCTTTGTCCAGCAGGGAGGCCACTCCGGTAGTAACTGCATCGAGCGCACTCTCGCCGGGGTAGCCCACCCGGTAGTGGATATCCGGGATGAAAATGACATAGCCACGGCTCGCGTAGTACGGAAAGTTGATAAAAGAGCGCGGGTAGCGCGGCGTCCAGTGGCGGTGCAGCCGGTCAGCGTAGCGCTCGTAAAAGTAAGTCATCATCGGGTACTGCCGGCCTTCCTCAAAGCCCTCCGGCTTAATCAGTATCCCCTCCATCCTCTGCCCGTCAGCACCGGTCCACTGATAAGGCTCAGCTGTGCCCCAGCGGTACTGAGATTGCTGAGGGTTAGCATCACTGATGCGCGTAAAACGCTTCAGGTTGTTGTCGCTTGCCAGCAGGTCCGGAAATTCCGTAAAGGACTCGCGGGTAAACAGGTAGACGTTGGCGTCGCGGGCTTTCTGCACTTCCGGGCTGTAGTAATAGCTGCCGTGCTGCACTTGTTCCTTCACGCCGGTATGTATGTCAAACCAGGCATAGCCGGAGGACTTGTCGCGCTCATCAAAGCGGTGGAAAAGCATGGGCTTCACCTCTTCAATAGAGCGCTCCTCTTCATCCAGTTTGATATAGCGGTAACGGCGCTTTGCCTGCCGGCCCTTGGTCAGGTTGTTGGGCGCAAGCCCGCCGGAGGGGTCTACCAGCCAGATATCATAGCGGTCGTAGAGGAGTATGAAGTCATCCTCTGTGGTCCATCCCGGGCTGCCGTAGGGAGAGGGGTGCATGGGCCGGTCATTCAGCTCATCATAAAATGGTACTTCGACTCCTTTAGCCAGCGGCAGCAGCGTTTTGTCCACTACGGAATAGGCGTACCAACTAGAGTCCGGGTAGTTATACCAGTAGGCATACTTGCCCATGGGCGAAAGCTGCGGGCTGCCGGCTGCCCCTTTAGCGATCCGGGTCCGCTTGCCGGTGCGGACATTCACGATGTAGATGTCTTTGCGGACCGGGAACCCTTCCCAACTGCTCTGTCTCAGGTAAGGCGTTTCATCCCAAGCCAGCGCATAGTCGGCTTTCCCTTCGTTGCCCAGGCGCACCTCCGGCAGGCCCGGGCCGCCCAGCCCAACGACTTTGCCATCCTGCTGATGGTATACATAGGTATAAGCTCTCTTTTCTTCTTCTTCCAATTCTGCTTCCTGCTGCGTATACAGCCGCTTGTCCTGGTAAGTCCACACTTCTACATTGACAATTTCTTCCTCCAGCAGGCTGGTATCCTGCAATACCGGCGGCGGGGCCACCCCAAAGAATAGCCGGCTGCCGTCCTCGGCATACTGCAGCTCAAAGTGCTCACTGATCAGGTAGCCTTCCGGCAAAAATGCAGCGGCGGTATCTGCCAATTTGCGGGTGCCCTGCCCGTCCTGCCACTGCCAGAGCTCGTAGGCGGTTACGCGGGACTCCGTGGTATCCTGCAGGGCTAAGAAAGCAGCCCGTGCCCCGTCTTTGCTGATCGCCATCTTGCCGTATTGCCCCGCTCCGGTCAGGATAGGCTGTAGCTCCCGGCTGGGGCAATCGTACAGATATATACCCGCCTGCAGGGTGGAATCATCCCCGGTGCTGTAAAGCAGAAAGCGCTGCCCCTCCTCGGAAGCGACGATTGCTTTCGTGTAGCGCAGGCTGTCCTCCGCCCCGCTGCCCAAGTCCCGGATAACGAGCAGGCTGCCGTTCTCTTCGCTTTCCTCCTTGGCCTTCAGGCTGTCGGCCAGCTCGCCCCGCAGCATGGGGGCTTTGTGATAAGCCAGGCATCCGCTCCATTTTTCCGGCATTACAAACCGGTCGACATCCGGGATTTTCAGAATAGCCCGTTCGCTCAAAGAAAACAGGGTAAGCGTATCATTGGGCAGGTCTTTTTCATCAACTTTGCGGCGGCGCATCGCTTTCAGGCTGTCTTCTGCCGGGCGGGTCATAAACGCGACAAAAGCGTTATCTGCAGAGAAACTCAGCCCGGAACTGCGCATAAAGCTCCGGTTGACGCCCGAGCTCCGGTGGTGGAGCAGCAGGGTAGGGTCGCCCTCATTGGGCTGCAGCTCGTAGCTGATCCAGTCGCCGTTGCCGGAAAGCTGCGGGGAGCGGATGTGGTTCCAGCGGTCGATGGCTTCCAGGTCAAGGGCCGGCTTGTTTTGGCTGTAAAGCCCGATAGGGAGAAGGCTAAGGAAGAGAAAAAACAGCTGCTTCATAACTAATAATCTGGTTTTGGAATTGCAGTGCTTACCGCTCAATATATAAAACTTTTCACTCGTTAGAAGAGACAAAAATCGATGAGGGCCGCCGACATCAGCGGCCTCAAACGACGAAGATATGAAACTGAAGCCGACATTGTATTTCCGATTGTTGCAATGGGCCACTGCCGGAGTCTTTCTGGGGCGGGCGTGGCAGCACCTGTACTGGGATGCGCCCTACCGCGCGCTGCTGTGGGATGAGCGCTGGATGAGCGGGCTGGTAGAAGGCCTGTTCGGCATGAGCTGGCAGGAATACGTCAGCAGCCCGCAGGTGAACAGCCTGATTCAGAGCTGGGTTTTCGGCACCGGCGTATTTTATTTGCTGTGCGCTGCTGCTGCCCTGCTGCTGCCTCGCCTGGGCAAAGCCGGCCGCTGGCTGATGTACCTGGGAGCGCTGAGCCTTATGGGGCTGGCGGCGCTCTACTGCAAGGAAAAATTTTTCTTCATCGGCCAGTTTTTTGAGTATACCCTGCAGTTTGGCAGCCCGGTATTTTTGGCGCTGCTTGCGCAAAAAGCAGACAAAGAGCCCGGGCCACGGCTGATACTCAGTATGAAGGTAGCCGTGGCGCTGACCTTCACCTGCCACGGGCTGTACGCTTTTGGGTACTACCCACGGCCCGGCCACTTTGTATATATGACGATGAGCATACTGGGGGTGGGAGATGAGGCAGCCGCAGTGTTTTTGCAGATAGCTGGCCTGCTCGACTTTCTGCTGAGCATACTGCTGTTTCTGCCGGGCAGGGCAGCCTTTTACGCAGCCGGCT
>CAJXXJ010000518.1 GCA_913062745.1 uncultured Phaeodactylibacter sp. | reverse complement strand
CATCGGGGCCGCAGCCGGAGCACTGCACCACTTCCAGCTCAATTTGGGCCTGATAACTGCAATTCAGGCTGTCCTGTACCTGCAGTGTGACGGTATACGTTCCGGGCTGCCCGTAGTTGACTTCCGGCGTAAGCCCGCTGGCCTGCGCGCCGTTGCCCAGCTCCCATTCTGCTGCCGCTGCGCTGCCTGTGAATTCGAAAGCAAGTGTGAATGGCGTGCCGGCACAGGCCTGTGCGTCTGCCAAAATGATCAGGGATTCCTCTTCGCAGGGCTCCGGCCCGCAGTCCTGAATGTTTATTGATACGGTTTCCTGGTAGGTATTGCCCAGGGCGTCAGTGAGGGTAAGCGTCACGGAGTAATTACCCGCCTCGGCAAAGCTTACAGAGGCGGAATCTGAATTTGCCGAAAGGCCGTTGCCAAAATCCCACTCCACCTCTACAATTCCCAAGTCAGACTCAAAAGACCAACTGAGCACGGAGTCTACACAGAACAGCCCCTCTACCTGCAACTGCAGGCAGACGTATTCATCCGGTGTTTTTTGGCTGTAGCCTAAATGCGTGGTGTACGCATCCGCGAAACCGAAACCGTAGCTGTAAGCCTGTAGGTTATTGCCACTAATACGGTGGGGCCCCGCGCTGACCGGCAACTGTGCCCAAGCCACCTGTGGGTTGCCGGGAAAAGGAGAAAAGCCACCGGGCACCGGCAGGCCGTCAATCAGCACGCTCCCTGTCTCCTCTGCCGGGCAGACGATGTTGACGAAGTGGGCATCAAAGTAATTGCTGTTGATAAACGGGTTGAACCGGCCCGAACTGATAAACCGCCCCTCCTGCAGCTTATGTGAGGCGGGGAACAGCCGCAGCATATTGGGGTCGCCGTTTCCGGAAGGGCTGCAACTCCCGCTGGTATTGAACTGGCTCACTGCAATGGGGCCATCTGCAGTAATCACCGTGGGGTCCGCAAGCTGTACGGTCAGCGCTCCCCCTTCCGGCAGTAGAGCTTGCTGATCACAATCAAAGAAGACCGTAGTCCCTGCTTCTGCAGCCAGGATGGTAATCACGTCGCTCCCCTGCCCGGCAAAAGGCACATAGTAGTACAAGCGCCCCCAATCGTCAAGCGGCACCGCCTGATCGAATACATGGCTGTCGGCCCCGCCTCCGCAGTCGAGCACATCGGCCTGGCGCGCGCCCGAAAAAACCGCTATCGGTGCTCCGGCCAGGCTGCGGATGCGGCTGCCCGTCAGGTCCCCGTTGGACTGTACCTGGTAGGTTTGGCCCTCATTCAGGGTGACGGTGTAGGGCACCCCGGCAGGCTGAAGCCCGTTGGTCAGTGCGGCGGGGGTGATTTCCACTGTAGTTTCGTCGGCGGTGCTGACAATTACAAAAGAGGAAGGGTCATTGCCATTATCATCTTTGTAACAGGTCACCAAATATTCTGTCCCCAGTTCGCCCTCCGGAAGCAGGTGGGTACTTTCCGTAAAATACGCCCGGTAGTGAAAAGCCGCCGCCCGCACCTCTTCCTCTGCCACGATGCGAATGCCCTTATTGGCCACCACATCTGAGCCTTCGCTGTACCACAGCGCATCGGGCAGTTCCACCTCGGTGATGCTCCCGGCAGCAATACTGAAAGGGATGGAGAGTCCGGTAGCCGGCACTTCTATAGCCCCGGAGGTGTTGGTTTCCGATTGCAGATGGATTGTGAAAACGGGAGCGTCATTAGCAAGCAGGGTGAGGTTTTCCATGTAGGCCAGCCAAAAGGTAGTGCCCTGACTGCTTTGCGCAGACAGGCAGAAAGGGGTACAGAGCAGCAAAAAAAGTATGCGGTGCGTATTCATACGTCGGGCGTTTGCAGACAAGATGATGAATTCGGCCGATTTTCACCAGCTTCATCTGCCGTTTTGACGAATTCCCGGCAGTATTTCCGCTGACAGCCGCTTCTGTTTTTGTATATTCAGACTCCCAACAGGTGCCACTGCCCGGCAATGGGCAGCAAGGCGGGCACTATTTTTTCTTATACAATACCGGACTGCAGCCATGAATGCACCATTATTTACCCCAAAGCCCGACCGCATCAACATGCGCTACCTCTTCAACGAGCTGCTGCTGCTCGCCAATCTGGAGAAAGGGCTCGGCTATACGATCAAGCAGTGGCTAATCTACCCGGGCCGGGCGGCGCAGGAGTTTCTTTACGAAAACCGGCACCGGATGATGAAGCCCTTCCCGCTGCTGGCGCTCACGGTTGCGGCCGCCACTTTTGTCTCCCTTCAGGTTTTGCCTTTAGGCGAAAGCCTCTGGGAAGAGGTACGCAAGGACTTGCCGGCAGGCCTGTTGTCGGAGGAAATGACGATCGTGCTGCGCGATTTGCTGATCGGGATGAAAAAGTACTTCAACCTCTTTTATACCCTCTCGCTGCCGGGGCAGGCACTGGCTTCCTACATCGTCTTTCAAAAAAGAGACTACAACCTCGCAGAGCATCTGGTCATCAACACCTATATCTTTTGTGTACAGACCTTCCTGTACCTGATCACGCTTCCGCTGATTGCGGGAAATGAGCTATGGGCAGGCGGCATCTTTCTGATTGCTATGTTTACATTCTGGATATTTGCCGTATGGCGCATCTTTGGCTATCCCTTCCGGGCAACCCTCTGGCGTTTTGCTGCCCTGTTTTTGCTCATGCAAATCATCAATCAGTTTATCCTGAGCTTAGGAATAGGCCTGTACTACGCTTACCTGACGGTGGCGTAAACCTGTAGCCGCTTCAGTGGTTTTTAGATATACCCGAAGCGGAGTGGTTTGGGGAAGTTAGCGCGCCGCCGATGGGCTTGTCAGCAAGGCGAAAAACGCAGGCGAAGCCTTAGCTTCGGCGAGGCTTTTCAACGAAACTGACGGGCGCAGCGGCAAGCGAAAACGACTCAAAACACTCCGCTTTGGGTATGAGACTAGCGCACATGTGGCGAACTGTCTTTTCCAAATGTCTGAAAGCCCGCTATTTATTGGCATAAGCCATTTAAAAGGCGTACTTTTGCAACGATTTTTCACACCTAATTTAAAACTAGACTTTACATGCAATCAGTAGACCAAAAGCTGAAATACAAAGTAAAAGATATCAACCTCGCTGAGTGGGGCCGTAAAGAGATCGAATTAGCAGAGGCAGAAATGCCGGGCCTGATGGCGCTGCGCGAAAAGTACGGCAAGGATAAGCCGCTGAAGGGCGCACGCGTTGCCGGCTGCCTGCACATGACTATTCAAACGGCCGTACTGATCGAGACGCTGGTCGAACTGGGGGCAGACGTAATTTGCGCGCAAGGCTGGGAAGCGGGCGGGCACGTAAGAGGGACTGTCGGCAGCATGGCATTGATACCAGCTATCGTTGATGCTGTCGGTGATGTTCCGGTTGTTGCAGCAGGCGGAATTGCAGATGGACGCGGATTGGCAGCCGCACTCCCTTTGGGGGCTGCTGGTGTATGGGTCGGCACCAGATTTCTTGCTGCGGCTGAAGCAAATGTGCATCCGGACTATCTGGCTCATGTTCTTGCTGCTTCAGAGAACGACACGGCCCACTTTGACGATTTGTTCGATATCGGTTGGCCAGACGCACCGCACAGAGCTTTGGTGAACAGCACATCTAAAATGTGGGAGGATGCGGGTCGGCTCCCGCTTGGTCAAAGACCGGGCGAAGGAGACGTAGTCGCTTCGACTTCAACAGGGGATGATGTCTTGAGATATCAAAGCAAAACACCTTCTGCCGACCTGACGGGCAACATTGAGGCTATTTCAATGTGGGCAGGACAAGGCGTATCGATGGTTA
>CAJXXJ010000517.1 GCA_913062745.1 uncultured Phaeodactylibacter sp. | reverse complement strand
CATCCGCCTGGCGGGCCCGGTAGACGTGAAGGTGGAACGCCTGGGCGAACCCGCCCTGCCGGGCAAGCCGATGGAAGAGGTGGTCGCCTTCTGGCGAAAATACGAACAGTTGACCCGGGATGTAAATACCCTGTCCGTTCAGTTGTCCAACGCCCGGAAAGCGAGTTCCAGGTTATTCCAGGCGGCATCAAGTTCTGCGGTCGGTGGTGAAGTCCTGGAGCGCATCGCGGCTTTACAGGCAGGCCTCGATGCCCTCGACACACAGCTCAATGGCAATCCTGCCAAAAATGAGATTGGCGAAAAAGGCAAGCCGACGATCGGCAGCCGACTCTTTGCGCTGAACCGGGGCATTTCCACCTCTACCTACGGCCCGACGCCCACGCACCTGGAAACGGTCGGGATTATCACATCTGAGTGGCAGTCCATGAACGATAAGCTGATGCGGCTTAAAGGGGAGGCTAAGGAAATCGGAGCGCTGATTGTTAAGTCCGGAGGCCCTTGGGTGGAAGGCTTGGATTAACCGTTGGTAATGAGGCGTTTCCAGACTGCGTTTTCTGGCAAGTGCAATTTCTGCTTTTGTGGAATGCAGAGGCAGAAATTGCCGGTGTATGCAACTGGCGCAGCCAGATAGCGTCACCTATTTACATGCTATGGGAAGGTGCGACTTCTCCGAAGTCGGCGCTGTTTCCAGCAGGGTGAAGGAGCAACAAATGTATGACTTCTCCGAAGTCATACATTTGGGGTGAAGGAACATCAAACCATGAGTGACATAGCACTCCACCCCGCACGCCCCGGAAACTTCCGGCACTGGGAGGCCCCAGTCTGCAGCTGCCGAAATCACAGATATCCGGAACACGAAACCCCGATAGCATCAGGCAGGATTTCAGAGAAATCCCACCTTCGCTGCTAATGCCAATATTCATCCTCGGGGTCAGTAAAGTTGTTGGATTAAAAACAGCTGAGTATGATACGCCCCAGGATGCGGCCTCTTTCTGCATACATTCAGAAATCAAAAATGGTTATCTTTGTAATGCCGACTTCACCTAATTTCAACGATCGGACATGAGCGCTTTAGAAGATCGATATGAAAGAGGAATAAGAATTAGAAACTCCATTCGATAAATGGCTTTATGTATTTAGGCATTTATCTGCTTTACGAGACCGCTCCAAAAAGTTACAAAACAAAAGGAAGAACAATGAAAAACTTCGAAAAAACACTGCTATTCACACTTTGCACCATGCTCGGCCTTTCCACCCTCTCCGCACAGCGGGTGGAAAGCGACTCAGAGCTCATCGGCAAATGGGACCTCACCATTATGATGGAAGACGACCAAATTGAAAACCTCGGCCTCTTCCGGCACGGGCTTATGTCTAAAGACGGCTTCCCCGGCTGGCTGCAGGTAAAGCTCTCCGGCTTTTCCACCCTGGTAGGCTATTACGTGGGGTACGAAGGCAGCGCACGGCCAATTGCCGAAATAAAATACGACGAAGAAAAAGGCAAATACCACTTCACCATCCCGCCGCAGTGGATGGATATCGACGACATTTACTTCGAATTCAGCCTGGAAGACGATAAGCTCTCGGGCTATAAGATGCTCGATGGCAACAAGCTCAAATTTACCGGCGTGCGGGCACCAAGCCTGGAGCGGGAGGAGCCGCCCGTCTGGGGCACGCCCATCAATCTGCTCACCGACAATATGGACCGCTGGATCATCCCGGAGAACAATAAATTCAAAATGGTCGATGGCGTCCTGGTGAATCCGGAAAAAGGCGGCAACCTGGTGACCGCCCGGAAGTTCGATGATTTTAAGCTTAGCATTGAGTTCCGCTACCCCGAAGGCAGCAACAGCGGCATTTACCTGCGCGGGCGCCACGAAGTGCAGATTGAGGACTCGAAGGGAAGAGCAGACGATGTAAGCATCGGCGGCATCTACGGCTTTATCGCTCCATCGGTGAATGCGGCCAACCCGCCGGGAGAGTGGCAGAGCTACGAAATCACCCTGGTGGGAAGGCATGTAACCGTCATCCTCAACGGCGTGGAAGTAATCGCTAACCGGCCCATCCCGGGTATCACCGGCGGCTCATTGGACAGCAACGAAGGGGCGCCCGGCCCCATTATGATTCAGGGCGATCATGGGCCGATTGAGTTCCGTAAGTTCGTCATCACTCCTGCGGTGAACTAAACCATTTTACAGAATAAAGGACAGCTACGCCCGGCGAGGTGGCAGGCACGATATGGCCTGCCACCCGCCGGGCGTATACCACTACCGCACTGGACCAATTTCCCGAAAAACCTTACTCTCGCTGTACCCAATTCCCGGCCTGAACCGTCTTCCGGTAAAAAAGAGACGATGCGACCACTCCTTTTCAACACCCTTACAGCTACCCTGTTGGCCCTCAGTTGGGCAGGCTGCAAAAACGATGCGCCGGCAGTACCTGCTGAAGCAGCCGCGGCAGAACTCCCACTGCTCGCACCCGGGCAGCACATCGGCATGATTACCGGCTTCAACCCCGCGCATCCGCCCGCTACGGCAGATTCCATAACGGCACGCTGGCAGGAGGCCCTGTCCGCCGGCATGCGCACAGGGCGGCTGCAGATCGACTGGCCGGAGCTGGAGCCGGCGGCGGGGCAATACGATGAAGCCACCTTGCGCAATGCTTTGCAGCGGCTGTCCGCACAGGGGCTGCAGCCCTTTTTGACCCTTCCCGCTTACGACAGCGACGGGCCCCTCCTACCCGATTACCTGCAGGGGCGCAGTTTGGATGAGGCAGAAGTCATTGCCCGTTTTGAAGCGCTGATGGACTGGGTGATTCCCATGCTGCTTGAGGAAGGCGGCTGGGGTATCTCGATAGCCAATGAGCCGGACAACTTTTTTGCCGAAAGGCCGGAGCTGGCCGGGCAAATCCGTAGCTTTTTAGCCGAAAGCCGTACCCATATCCACAAATTGTCGCCGGAAGTGGCGGTGACCGTGACGCTGAATGTAGGAAACATGCCGGCAAGCCAAGCGCAGATGGAGCTGCTACGGCCGGAGATGGACATCGCGTGCTTCAATCTTTACGGATCGGGGCTTTTCCCGATCGATCAGCCGTATACCGCAGCAGAAATTGAAGCGGAAATCCGCGCAGTACTGGATTTTGCAGAAGACAGGGCCGTAGTGATACAGGAGTTGGGTATGCACAGCAATAGCGATTTGCTCAATAGCTCGGAAGCCATACAGGCTGCCTTTTTCGATACCTTCTTCAATCGCATGCAGGCGGAGCCGCAGATACGCGCAGCCTTCATCTTTCAGCTGGTTGACTGGTCGCCGGAGGCCATCGCGGTGCTGAACACGACCTGGGAGGAAACTACGCCGGAGGAATTCATCGAGCAATACGGTGCGGTGCTGGCCGCTATCGGGCTGATCGGCTACGAAGAGGGGCAGCGGAAAGCAGCCTGGGGGCGGGTGCTATTCTGGCTGGGGGAACTGCAGTAAATTGCCAAAAAGCAAAAACCAGGCAGCGGCAAGCCACTGCCCGGCGGGCGGTTAAGGGGATACGACTATTGATGTTGTTGAGGTTCCCCCTCGCTCTGCTTTCCACCTTAACCAATATGTTCCCGGTGGCAGCCCTTCGGCTTCGACCGGCGCCGCTTCCGCACGCTGACGGTGGAGCACAACGGGACCAAGGCGCGCCAGCAGATCCACGAGCTGCTGACCGGTCACGGCTACCGCCGCTGGCACCCGGAGTTCACCCGCTTCGACGACTGGTATTACCACCCCGAGCTCGTCCCGGGCTGACCGGCGCGGCGGTGGCGGCCGGAACGGGGGCGG
>CAJXXJ010000516.1 GCA_913062745.1 uncultured Phaeodactylibacter sp. | reverse complement strand
ATGTTCAACAGCCTGGAGAGCAGCGGCTCGGCCTGGGCTATTCCGGACGACCGCGACAAGTGGGCGAAAGAGGTGCGGACAGAAGGTTAAAACTGCCCGCCCTGCTGGCTGTTATTTGTACAATTGAATGGTGCCGCTGGCACATTAAAAAAGGAAGATAAACTCAATGAGTAAACTCCGCATACCAACGATGGCCGAACTGGCCGCCGAAAACCGCGAGCCGGAAATCCTCTTTTGGGTAGGCTGCGCGGGAAGCTTTGACAGCCGCGCTCAGAAAGTGACGGTTGCTTTTTGTAAAATCCTTAACGAGGTAGGCATCGACTTCGCCATACTCGGCAACGAAGAGAGCTGCACCGGCGACCCCGCCCGGCGCGCTGGCAATGAATTTGCCTTTCAGATGCAGGCACTGCAGAATATCGAAGTGCTGAATATGTACAACATCAAAAAAATCGTCACCACCTGCCCGCACTGCTTCAATACCCTGAAGAATGAGTACCCGGAGCTGGGCGGTACCTACGATGTGGTGCACCACACACAGATGTTGCAGCAACTCATCGATGAGGGCCGCATCAAAATGAAAGAGGGTGGCGAGTTTAAGGGCAAACGCATCACCTACCACGACTCTTGCTACATGGGCCGCATCAACGGCGTCTACGAAGCGCCCCGCAAAGTACTGGAAGCACTCGATGGCGATCTGGTCGAAATGAAGCGCTGCAAATCCAATGGCCTGTGCTGCGGTGCCGGTGGTGCGCAAATGTGGAAGGAAGACGAGCCGGGCAATAAGCGGGTAAACGTAGAGCGGATCGAGGAAGCTCTCGAAACCGGCGCCAAAGTCGTTGCTGCTAACTGCCCCTTCTGTCTTACCATGATGGGCGATGGCCTCAAAGCAAAGGAAAAGCAGGAAGAGGTGATGGTGTACGACCTGGCAGAGCTCATCGTCAACAATATGGAACAGCAAGGAGACCAATAAAAACAATTTTGTTATGACACTCCCATCCACTTTCCCGCCCCAAAGCCGCGTATGGATTTACCAGGCGGACCGGCCCTTCCCGGAAGCGGCGGTACCTGATATAGAAGCCGAGCTTCGTGGCTTTGCCCAAAGCTGGGTCAGCCACAACAACCAACTGCGCGCCACAGCTAAAGTGCTGCACAACCGTTTCGTAGTGCTCATGGTGGACGAAACACAGTCGGGCGCAAGTGGCTGTTCCATTGATAAATCGGTCTACTTTCTGAAGCAGCTGCAAGCCAAATACGACGTCAACCTCTTCGACCGCATGGTATTCAGCTACGAAAAGGACGGAGAAGTGGTCACCGTGCCGCGCGAAGAGTTCGTGCGCCGCTATAAGCAGGGAGAAATCAACGACAGCACAATGGTGTTCGATACTCTGCTCGAGAGCAAAGGAGCATTTGAGCGGGAATGGCTGAAGCCGCTGAGCGAAAGCTGGCACCGGCGGTTGGTATAATTTATCCGCCCCTTTATAGAAAAAGGCGCGCCGCTCTGCGGTAACTTCCTTTCTTTTGGTTGATCAATCGAAAACCTATGATTGGACGTGTCAAAAAATGGCTGGGTATAGAAGGGGTTAAGCTGGAGCTGCTCCTTCCCGAATCTATAGACGGGCGTACCGGCCTGCTGCGGGGCAAAATCCGCCTGCAGTCCCTGCACCCGCAGTACGTTCAGGGCATCCGTATTGCGCTGATCGAGCGCTACAGCCGCGGGCGCGGGCAGGAGCGCTTAGTAGACGAATACGAACTGGGGCGCACTGAGATTACCCACCGGCTGGAAGTGCTGCCGGGCGAAACGCGCGAGCTGCCCTTTGAGCTGCCCTTCGAGCTCCTGCAGTCCAATATCGAACGCTTCGGCCGCAAGAATTTCCTGTACAAAGGGCTTTCGCAAATAGCCCGCAAGGCCAACGCAGTGGAATCGGAATACCGGGTGGAAGCCGAAGCGCAGGTGGAAGGCGTGGCACTCAATCCATTCGACAAAAAAAACCTGCTCATCAAGCCCTAACACCATGGTCGTATTACGAATACTCTACGAGGCAATCGCTCAGGCCTGGCAGCAGCTCAGCTCCAACCGGCTGCGCAGCCTGCTTTCCCTGCTTGGCATCTCAATCGGCATTTTCTGCATCATCGGCGTGCTTTCTGCTGTAGACTCCCTGGAAGATAATGTACGCGGCAGCCTGGAAAAGCTGGGCAACGACGTCATTTATGTAAAGAAATGGCCTTGGGCCGATGTCAGTGGCTCCTGGTGGAAGTACGTCAAGCGCCCCAACCCGGACTTCGCGGACTACGAAGTGATCAAAGAGAAAGCCCAAACTACTGCGCTCACTTCCTTCCACGTAGTTATCGGGTTTCGTACGGTGCGCTTTGGCAGCAACAGCGTCGAAAATACCGTACTGATCGGCGCTTCGCAGGAGTTTGCCCAAATGTTCCAGATTGAATTCTACAAAGGCCGCTACTTCTCTCCGGCAGAATACCACTACGGGGCCAACAAAGCCGTGATCGGCTATACCGTAGCCGAGGAGCTCTTCGGCAAAATTGAGCCGGTAGGCCGTACCATCAAAATGGGCGGGCGCAAGTACGAAATCATCGGTGTATTTGAAAAAGCCGGGGACGACCTGCTCAACCCGCTGGACTTCGATGAGGTTATGCTGGTTTCTTACCCCAACGCCCGCGGGCTGGCCAACCTGAAAGCCCGGCAGATTTTTGATACTTCCGTCAATGCCAAAGCCGCAGAAGGTATCAGCGTACAGCAAATGGAAGACGAGGTGCGTGGTATACTGCGCTCTCACCGGCGGCTGAAGCCGAAAGAAGAAGACACCTTTGCGCTCAACAAGCTTTCCATGATATCGAGTGCATTCGACAGTATTTTTGGCATTCTGAACCTGATCGGTATCGTGATCGGCCTGTTTGCTATGCTCGTTGGTATCGTAAGCGTAGCGAATATTATGTTCGTTTCCGTTAAGGAGCGTACAAATATCATTGGCATCAAAAAAGCCCTGGGCGCCAAGCGCTTTGTTATCCTGCTGGAGTTCCTGATTGAATCCGTAGTGCTCTGTATCGTCGGCGGCCTGGCCGGGCTGGGGCTCATATACGTCATCATCAGCGTGCTTTCCAACATCATTGATTTTGAAATGTACCTGTCCTTTGGTAATATGGTGCTGGGCGTCATCGTCAGCGTACTGGTAGGCGTAGTGTCCGGATTGGTGCCGGCACTGCAGGCGGCGCGCATGGATCCGGTGGAAGCGATGCGAAAGTAGCAAATTCAAACACAGTATTTCATATGAAAAAACTCTTATTGTTAACGGTAGCCATCAGCCTGAGCACCCTGGCCCTGGCTACCGAAGGGATGTGGCTGCCCCTGCTCCTCAGTCAGCTCAATGAGCAGGAAATGCAGAGCATGGGCATGAAAATGACTGCCGAAGATATCTACAGCGTCAATCAGGGAAGCCTGAAAGACGCTATTGTTCGTTTTGGAGGCGGCTGCACCGGAGAAATCATCTCCGCCGAGGGCCTGCTGCTGACGAACCACCACTGCGGTTACGGCCAAATACAGTCGCACTCCAGCCTGGAAAATAACTACCTGGAGGACGGCTTCTGGGCGATGTCGCGGGCAGAAGAGCTGCCTAACCCGGGCCTGACTGCCACCTTCATCGTCCGTATGGAGGACGTCACAGAGCTGGCTTTGGAAAATGTGACGGAAGAGATGTCCCCCAAAGAGCGGCAATCCTGGATCGACAAGAACCTGCAGGCCATCAAGGCGGAAGCAGAGAAAGAAGACTATCAGGAAGCGAGGGTAAGCCCCTTCTTCGCCG
>CAJXXJ010000515.1 GCA_913062745.1 uncultured Phaeodactylibacter sp. | reverse complement strand
CGCTCCCAGGATATCCTCACCGATGAGCGGGTGGTGGAATACTACGAAAGCCGCTTTTTCTGAACTTATCGCCCTCTGGCCACCTCCTGAGAAGAAAAAGCTACAGTAATGAGGAATTGGGCAACCGCTCTGCTGCTACTGCTCTGCGGCTACGCGGCAGAGGGGCAGATTACCGATACTACCGGCAACACAGCGCCATCATCCGTATACCACGTCAACCCCTGGGTCAGCGGGGGCATCGCCCTGGTGGGGGGCTATACCAATATTATCGGTATCCCGAAGGTAAAAGACAAGCCGCTGCTTTCTGAAGAAGAGCTGGGCCGGCTGGTATCCGACGGCGTGGGCTGGCTCGACCGTTCCGGCTTACGCCAAAATGTGCACCGGCGCGAGCAGGCCCACCGGGTATCCGATTTCCTCATGTACGGCACAGCAAGTTTGCCGTTTCTGTTGGTGCTGGACAAGAAGATACGCCCGGACTATCTGGACGTGAGCCTGATGTACCTGGAGACAGTAGCCATCACTTCCAATCTGTATACCTACAGCCCGCTCGGCCCTACCTTCATCGACCGCTACCGGCCTCTGGCCTTTTACGAGGACGTGCCGCTGTCGGAGCGGCAGGCCGGCAATCAGCGCAATTCCTTCTACAGCGGGCATGTGGCCACTACGGCTATGGGCGCTTTTTTTACCGCCAAGGTGCTTTACGACCATCACCCGGAATGGGGCAGACGGCGCTGGTGGCTCTTCGGAGCTGCCACGGTACCTACTGCTTTTGCCGGATTGCTGCGGCTGCGGGCGCTTAAGCACTTCCCGACCGACCTGGTGGCCGGCGGGCTCATCGGTGCCGGCATGGGCGTGCTAATCCCCGAGATACACCGGCGCTGGAACAACCGCTTACGCGTAAAAGCCGGGGGGGATACCGATGCCGGCTATCTGGGGTTGACGCTAAACTTTTGATCTGCACTTAAATAGCCCGGAATACGCCCCGATCGGAAAAACAAGCCCTATATTTGCCCCCGCAAAATACAAAGCGAATGACACAGGCCGAGTGGTTTGAGGATTGGTTCGACTCTCCTTACTACCATATTCTATATAAGTACCGTGATGATTCAGAAGCAGAGGGCTTTATCGACCACCTGCTGCAAACCCTGCAGCCAAAGGCTGCTGCCAAAGTGCTGGACCTGGCCTGCGGGCGGGGCCGTTATTCCCGCTATTTGGCCGGTAAAGGGTACGAGGTGTGCGGCCTGGACCTGTCGCCGCAGAGCATCGCACATGCCCGGCAGTTTGAGCGCGACAATCTTTCATTCTTCGTGCACGACATGCGCGAGCCCTTCCGTACTGATGCTTTTGATTATATTTTCAGCTTTTTCACCAGTTTTGGCTACTTTGATACAGAAACCGAAGACCTCGCAACGCTGAAAAACGTGCGGCTGGGCCTGAAGCCGGGCGGTATGTTTGTGCTTGATTTTTTCAACAGCGAATACGTGCGGCAACAGCTCACCGGGCCGGAGCAGAAGACCATCGACGGTATTACCTTCGGCCTGCATAAGCGCATAGCCGGCAACAAGGTGGTCAAAACCATCCGCTTCCGCAGCCGCGAGGGCCAAGATTACTACTTTGAGGAGCGCGTACGCCTGATGGAGCTGGAAGACTTTCAGCGCCTGTTCGCCGCTGCCGGGCTGCACATCGTCAAGACCTACGGCGACTATCAGCTGCAGCCCTTTGACCCGGAAAACAGCCCCCGGCTAATTGTGGAAGCCAAGCCTGCTTAAGATGCTGGAAACCTTGCTACAAATCGACTATCAGCTGATGGAGTGGCTGAACCACGACTGGCAGCACCCATGGCTGGATGCTATTATGCCGCACTGGCGCGATAAAAAGACCTGGATCCCGCTGTACGTGCTGCTGGCCGGCCTGGCGGTATACCATTTCCGCTGGCGCGGGCTGTTTTTCATACTGGGCGTGGTGCTGACGGTAGGCGTTGCTGATACCGTGAGCAGTAAAGTGATGAAGCCCACCTTTGAGCGGGTGCGCCCCTGCAATCAGGAAGCGCTGCCCTTTGAGGTCATACAGCGCGGGGGCTGCGGGCGGGGCTACAGTTTTACCTCCTCCCACGCCACCAACCACTTTGCCATTGCGGTGTTCATAGCAATGACGCTGGGCGCGCACTTTCGCCGTATGCGGGTATTGCTGCTATTGTGGGCAGGGAGCATAGCCTACGGGCAGGTATATGTCGGGGTGCATTTCCCCTTTGATGTGCTCACCGGTGCATTGCTCGGCAGCGGGATTGGATACGGCCTGGCGAAGGCGTACCTTAGCCGGCCGGAACTACAACTAACTAAAAATACATAATGGGAATACTGGAATACGCACTTTTATTTTTTGTGGTAGTCGGCGGCGGATGGCTGGCTTTCCGCTACAGCGATGGAGCACAGCAGGCGCTCAAGCTGGCGTTGTCCTTCAGTGGTGCGTATATTCTGGGCATTACTATCATGCACCTGATGCCGGGCGTATTCGAGCAGGGCGGGCACGCCGCCAGCTTCTGGATCCTGGCCGGCTTTTTCACCCAGCTGCTGCTCGAACAGCTGTCCCGCGGGGTGGAGCACGGGCATGTGCACGTGCATCAGCACGGCCGCCGCAGCTTCGCAGTACAGGTGATGCTCGGGCTATCCCTGCACGCCTTCCTGGAAGGGCTGCCCCTCACTTATTTTGAAGAATTTCACGCTGCGCACCACCAGCACGAAGAAGGAGAGTACCAATTGTTGCTGGGTATCCTGTTGCACAAGCTGCCGGCGGCCTTTGCACTTGTGGCACTGCTGCTGCAATCCGGCTTCGACCGCCGTGTGGTCTGGGGCTGCCTGCTGGTCTTTGCAGCGATGTCTCCACTGGGAGCTTTTTCCGCCAGCTACCTTTCCGTAAGCGGTGCTCAGGTGGCTAATCTGCTGGGCTTCGTCATCGGCTCTTTCCTGCATATCAGCACCACTATCCTGTTTGAAGCTGACGATACGCATCAGCACCGGGTTTCCTGGCGCAAGCTCAGCGTCATCCTGCTTGGCATCGGACTGGCCCTGGCAGCTGATCTTTTCTAGTTCGTAAACACATTGTTAGCGAATTTTCGCTATATGATTTTTCTGCCATGTCGCCTTCATGTTTTGATAATCAACTGCTTACAGCCATCAAGTTTTGTGATAGTGTAGGGTGTGTGACTTTTTTGTGTTAAGTCTGGGTTAATATTGTTGGAATTTCCCTATTTTGGTCCTCAAATTCCGAATAAATCATCTAATCTGTAGAGGGAGAAAATATGAAATTTGCAAAGAGAGCCTGGCTTCTTAATATCATTTTCATCTTACTGTTTTGCAGCGCAATAGATGCGCAGAATACGGTGAGCGGACGGATATTTGATGCGAACTCAAATGAGCCCCTGATCGGAGCAAGTGTGGTAGTTGAGGGGACTACAGATGGTACAGTCACCGATTTTGACGGCGCCTTTGCGCTGAGGTCGGATAAGCCGCTACCCATCACCCTTGTTGTCTCTTATATCGGCTACGAGAGTAAACAGGTCAGGTTGGATGAACAGACCAAAGACCTCGAAATCCTTCTTTCTGAAGCTGTCATCACAACCGACGTAGTAGAAGTAAGAGGGCAGCGGATTTCTGAAAAACAGAAAGCTAATCCACTTACTGTAGAGTCGTTGGACGTGCTGGCCATCAAAGAAACGCCGGCAGCAAGCTTCTACGACGGGCTGGGCAATTTAAAAGGGGTGGATTTGACCGCGGCCAGCTTGGGCTTTAAAGTCATCAACACCCGTGGGTTTAACAGT
>CAJXXJ010000514.1 GCA_913062745.1 uncultured Phaeodactylibacter sp. | reverse complement strand
CCCTCAAAGTCGTTGGTGATAATCTGAAACTCATCGGCCGGCGAGAAGGCCTGCACAATCTCCCGGGCGCGCTGCTTAGCCTTTTCCAGCAGGGGCACATCCTGGCTCAGCGCCTGCATGCTGAAGGAGTTGTCCACGAAAATGCTCACGGCTTTGGCACCGCTTTTCACCTCCGCATCCTCCGCCGGGATAAAAGGCTGCGCAAAGGCAAACACCAGAAAGGCGACCGCCAGCAGACGCATCAGAAGCACGAGCAGGTTGCGCAGGCGGGAGCGGGCACTCGTTTCTTCCTTCACCTCCTTCAGGAAGCGTACGTTGGTAAAGTACACCTTTTTGAACCTCCGGAAGTGGAACAGGTGGATGATGATGGGAATAGCCAAAGCCGCAAGGGCGAACAGAAATGCCGGAAACAGAAACTGCATAGATGCCTATTGTTCTAAATCGTTAACCGCATAGATAGCAAAAGATACGGAACTCTAACGCCGGGAAGGGAGGGAAAGTTAGGGCACGTAGTCTTAAGGGCTGCATATTTTGGTAAATTTCGTATCTTTCAACAAAACAACTCCGTGCTGATGAGCAACCTAAAGCAGCATATTCGGTTTGACTGGGCGATCAAGCGTATCCTCCGTGACAAGGCCAATTTTGGTATTTTGGAAGGCTTTCTCACCGAACTGACTGGCGAGGCGGTCCGTATCGAAGCGGTACTGGAAAGTGAAAGCAATAAAGTTACTGAGGATAGTAAGTTCAACCGGGTAGACTTGCTGGTGGAAAATGACAAGGGGGAGCTGTTGATTATTGAAATTCAAAACTCACACGAACTAGACTATTTCCTGCGTATCCTCTTCGGCATCAGTAAAGCTATCACAGAGTATGTCAAAGAGGGAGAACCCTATTCTAAAATAAAAAAGGTAATTTCCGTCAATATCGTATACTTCAACCTGGGGCACGGGGAAGACTACGTATACAAAGGCACTACTACATTTAGAGGCATTCACAAGAACGATGCGCTGGAATTATCGCCCAGCCAGAAACGGTTATTTGGCAAGGAAACCCTTTCAGAGCTTTATCCGGAAATTTACCTGATTAAAGTCAACCAATTTGATGACCTGGCCAAAGACAGCCTGGACGAGTGGGTTTACTTTTTCAAGAACAGCGAAATCAAGCCTTCTTTCCAGGCCAAAGGGTTGAGAGAAGCCGAAGAAAAACTAAAAATCGGCAATCTTCCGGCTGATGAGCAACAAGCCTACCGCTCGTATCTGGAAGACCTCCGCTACCAGGCCAGCATTGCCGAAACGCTCAAAATAGAGGCAGAGGAAAAGGTCGGCGCCGAAGTAGTTCGCAAAGGACTGCAAGAGGGCCTTTCCCGATCGTTGCTCGCACAGCTCACCGGCCTGAGCCCGGAACAAATAGAAGAAATTGCCCGGCAACTTGACCGCTAAGCCGCTTTGTTTTTTCCGTGAATCTCCTACATTTGCCCTTCGCACCAAACCGATTTTACATGTCAGAGTTGCTCACTAAGATTGTAGCCGAACGCACCGGCCTGCCCCTGAAAAAAGTCGCCAACACCCTGCAACTGCTGGGCGAGGGCGCGACCATCCCTTTTATTTCCCGTTACCGGAAAGAAGCCACCGGCTCGCTCGATGAGGTGGAGATTGCCGACATACAACGCGAGCACAAGCGGCTGGACGAGCTGGAAAAGCGCAAGCAGACCGTCCTCAGCGCTATCGAAGAGCAGGGTAAGCTGAGCGATGAGCTGCGGCGGCGCATCGAGGGCACTTTCGACAGCACCGAGCTGGAAGACCTCTACCTCCCCTACAAGCGCAAGCGCAAAACCCGCGCCTCGGTAGCCCGCGAAAAAGGATTGGAGCCTCTGGCCGAGCAGCTGATGCAGCATCAGGACCGCGATGCCGAACGGGCGGCCGCCTCCTTTCTGAATGAAGCAGTAACCAATACCGAAGAGGCCCTGCAGGGTGCCCGGGACATCATCGCCGAATGGGTGAACGAAGACGAGAAAGCCCGCCACCGGGTGCGCCACGCTTTCCGGAAGGAAGCGACCATCCGCTCTAAAGTCGTACGCGGCAAAAAGGAAGAAGGCGCTAAGTACCAGGATTATTTTGACTACGAAGAACCTCTCAAAAACTGCCCTTCCCACCGCCTGCTGGCCATGCGCCGGGGCGAAGAGGAAGGCATTTTACGCGTATACATCAGCCCGGATGAGGAAGATACCGTCTACCGGCTGCAGCGGCAATACGTGAAGGGCCGCGGCCCGGCTGCGGAGCAGGTAAAAGAAGCGGTGGCCGACAGCTACAAGCGGTTGCTCGGGCCGAGTATTGAAACGGAATTCCGCAATATCGCCAAGGATAAAGCCGACGAGGAAGCCATCTCAGTTTTTACCACCAACCTGCGGCAGCTGCTGCTCGCTCCGCCACTGGGCCAGCAGCGCACGCTGGGCATCGACCCCGGCTTCCGCACCGGCTGCAAAGTGGTAGTACTCGACGCAAGCGGCAACCTGCTGCGCAATACGGCCATCTATCCGCACCCGCCGCAGAAGGACGAATACCAGGCCGTGGAAACCCTTAAGCAGCTGGTGCAGCAATTCGAAATTGAAGCTATCGCGGTGGGCAACGGCACCGCCGGGCGGGAGACGATGGATCTCTGCCGCAAGGTCGACTTTGGCCGCCGGCTCAATATTTTCTCCGTCAACGAAGCGGGGGCATCGATCTACTCGGCTTCCGACATCGCGCGGGAGGAGTTTCCCAATGAGGATGTCACCGTCCGCGGTGCCGTATCCATCGGCCGCCGCCTGATGGACCCGCTGGCCGAACTCGTTAAGATCGACCCCAAAAGCATCGGCGTGGGGCAGTACCAGCACGATGTCAACCAGCCACGTCTCAAGGAAAGCCTCGATCAGGTAGTGGAAAGCGCGGTCAACGCCGTGGGCATCAACGTCAATACCGCCAGCAAACACCTGCTTACTTATGTGTCCGGCCTCGGCCCCACCCTGGCGCAGAACATCGTGCAGTACCGGGCAGAAAACGGGCCCTTCCGTTCGCGTAAGCAGCTTACTAAAGTGCCCCGTATGGGTGCCAAAGCCTTTGAGCAGTGCGCCGGCTTCCTGCGCATCCGCGATGCCGAACACCCGCTCGACAATACGGCCGTACACCCGGAAAGCTACCACATCGTGGAGCAGATGGCCAAAGACCTGGGCTGCAGCGTGCAGGACCTGATCGACCAGCCTGCCCTGCGCAAACAGATCGAGCTGCGGCGCTACACCTCAGATACGGTCGGCCTGCCTACCCTGAAGGACATTATGAAGGAATTGGAAAAGCCCGGGCTCGACCCCCGTGGCACTGCCCAGGCCTTTGAGTTTGCCAACATCCACTCCATCGAAGAGCTGCAGCCCGGCATGGTGGTGCCCGGTATCGTCAACAACATCACCAATTTCGGTGCCTTCGTAGACATTGGCATCAAAGAGAGCGGGCTGGTCCACATCTCGCAGCTGGCCAACAAATTTGTCAAAAACCCGGCCGATGTGGTGAGCCTCAATCAGCAGGTGCGCGTCCGCATCCTGGAGGTGGATACCAAGCGCAAGCGGGTGCAGCTGTCGATGAAGGGGGTGTGAGGGGATGGCCAGGTTCGGGGGCGCAAACCAATTTGTCGCAACAGCAAAATGATCGCGACTGGCTTATCCGTTGAATTCAATGTTAGGATTTTGGATTTGAATGCTCCGCTACATTGTGTGAATGTATGACTTCTCCGAAGTCAGCAAGAGCCCGGTAGGCGGCATTAGCAACAAAGGTGGGATTTCTCCGAAATCCTGTTTGGT
>CAJXXJ010000513.1 GCA_913062745.1 uncultured Phaeodactylibacter sp. | reverse complement strand
TCGTTTTTGATGAGCCCGTCCACAAACTCCACGTCAGTCTGAGGCATTTTTGGCGTGAGGGCGCGCAGGCTGTACTCGAGCTCGTCCCGGCCCAGCTCTTGCACAAATTCCTGTTCGATATTAAAATCGCGGATAGCCAGCGGCTCTTCCTCCAGGAAGGGGTTGCTGCGCTGGAAGAAAGCGGTTTTGCGGCTAAGCAGCTCGCGCTCCCGGTCCCGCAGTTCGACCACGAGCTGGTAATTGCCGGAAGCGAGCTTGCTGATATCAATGGTTTGCAGCACCGGGATAACGGACTTAGGCTTAAGCCGGCGGTGGGCCAGCACTACAGGTTTCCCTTTGCCGTTATTTACTTTTTCAATGGAGTAGCTGAGTACAAAATCTTCGCCTACCGCCTGGTCTGCCCCGTATACTTCGTTGTAAAAAATCAACTGGGAGGAATGACGGCTGTAGAAGTTGTAAGGCAGTGGCTCCAGCAGCAGTTGGTTTTTAACAAACATCTTTTGTTCCGGCAGCGGCTCTCCCTCCACGCGGCTGTAGCTGGCCAGCAGTTCCAGGTCGGAATGCTGCAGCTTGCCGTCTTCAAAGTCAATGGTGATATCCGTACTGAATTCTTTGGCATTCTTTTCCTGGTTGAGGTCCTGTACAGCAACGATCAGTCGGTAATCGCCATTATCCAGGCCAAAGCGCCGCAGGTCGATGAAGTCAACTGGGCGCTTGACTTCCGGGCTGTTGAGGGCATACTTGTCAAATTTAACAATTTCCTCTCCCTGCTTAAAGAGGATAATGACTTCCACAGCTGCCTTGTAGGTGCTGTCGCTGGCCGGCACGTATTTGACCGTTTGGCCGGACAAGTGCAGGTACACCTCAACATACGGCTGGGCTTCAGTTCGGAACGTGGCGAAGGAGACGCTGGCGTCAATGGCTTGCAGGCTTAAGCTGCAGAGGAAGAAGGCCAGCAGGGGCAAGTGTTTCATAGTCAGCGATTTGATAGTTAAACGCCTTTGGCAGAAAACAGTTTGGCAGCGGCTTTGCGCTAACCGGTGCAGAGATGTACCTTACGGAAATACGCTCTCCACCCGGTATGCCGCTTAGCAGCGTACCTGCTGAGGTGAGATAAGCTTCTTCCCCGGCTCCATCAGGGCAAAACCTGATCATCCGTATAAATATACCGGAATTTTGACTGCAGTAAAAACCACTTTTTGTCAAAAGTCAGCCTTCCGGCAAAAAGAGGGGAGGGTGCAGGAAAGGGATGAGCGCAAACAGCAGCGGCTGTACGTACAGCTGCTGCCGACTGACGAGCCCGTTGGTGAGCAAGCCTACTGCACCGCCTTTATGCTTAGTGTTATGTTCGGCAAAAAGCTGATCCATGACTGGCCCGAGCTCTTCCCCCTGCCGCAGTGCACGGACGGCAGCTGACGGCAGCGGAAAGCTGGCAGAGCGGGCAGTAGATACCCGGCTGCCTCCCTGCACTGCCATCCAGCCAAAGGCTTCCAGGCTTCCGTCCATCGGGCAGACTCCGCCTTCCAGGCTCGCCCAGAAATCCGCATCCGGCACCTGTGTACGGATATCAGCCAGACGGTTGAGAGCGCCGAGCTTGGTCTCTTCATCTGTCATAGGCTGATCCGGCACGCCGGAGGCTGCTTTGTGGCCCAGCACAGTGATGCTGGCCTCGGGAAATGCCTGGGTAAAAGCCTGCTGTACGGCACGGACTTTGACCGGGTTGGTAGAAGCTGCGATTACCTTCATTAATTGACGGGGGAGGGGTTCTTCTGCAGATTAAAGCGGAATGGCGTGTCCCGGATAGTAGCTGTGAGCACGAGGGTGGAGTCGGTGATAGATTCAATCCGGTACTCTACATCCATCTGAGCTGTCTTTTGCGTCAGGGTGCTGCCGTCAATCTCGTAAGTGCTTTCTGCTTCGCCTACAGGCAGGTTGGTAAGCATGCTGCCATCCGCATTAAACTCGTAGTACAGATCGGAGAGGGTTTCCGCAGGACGGCCATCCCGCGTAGCGTTGACGATCTCCCACCGGCCGATCAGGTGTTCTTCGACATTCTCGGGCTCTGATTCACAGGCTGGGAAGGATAACAGAATGGTGGTGAGCATCAGGAAAAAAGTTGCCAAGCGTTTCACTATCATCAGATTTTTATTTCCACAAAAGTATCAAATTATTTTGGGCTGCCCGGCTTGCGCCTTTAGTTAATAACAGCTGGCAACCACAAGAACCTGTGCCCAAAGTACGTTCCTTTTTCACTTTTTTTAGGATATTGGGCAGCGTCCCTAATCAATAATCAAATTAATAATCCTAAAGCGACATGGCTAAAGGTTCGGAAATCGATAAACTGGACAAACAAATACTGTCCATACTGATGCGCAATGCAAAAAAACCATACACCGACATTGCCAAGCAGCTCTATGTGTCCGGCGGCACCATACACGTGCGGATGAAGAAAATGGAGGATGCAGGCATTGTGAAGGGCTATGGCCTGAATGTAGACCCCGCGAGGCTGGGCTACGATATTACGGCTTTCCTCGGCGTATATCTGGATAAAAGCTCTCTTTACGATGATGTAGCCAAAGAGCTGGAAAAAATTCCGGAGGTCGTAGCGGCCCACTACACCACCGGGCTGTACAGCATTTTTGCCACCATCGTATGCCGCGATACGAAGCACCTGCGGGAAGTCCTGCACGATAAGATTCAGAAAATTTCGGGTATTCAGCGCACCGAAACCTTTATTTCCCTACAGGAAAGCATCAACCGGCCCATCGATATCGCCGGGGAAGAGTAAACAGCGTTACCGCAGCAGCATAACGTCTCCGCTACGGGTCTCGTACCCTCCGGAGGCAAGCTTTAACTGAACGGAGTAGGCATACACTCCCGGATCAGCCGGATACCCGTTGGCCATGCCATCCCAACCCACCCGGGTGTTATCCGGCGTGAAGTTTTTGGCTTCGTACAGCATGCCGCCCCAGCGGTCATAGACCCGGAAGAGGACGATTTCCTCCACCTGATTCACGTTGGCGTATACCGCAAACTCATCATTGACTTTGTCCCCGTTCGGAGAGAAGGCAGTCGGTATATAAACGTCTACCGTCTCGTCTATAAGCAGGCGGATGGTCTCTTCCACCGTACAGCCAAATACATCCGTAATGCGCAGGGTGTAAGTAGCGGGGCGGAGCGCCCGGATTTCCGGATTGCGGCAGTCATAGCAGCTGAGCTCCGCGGTGGGCGTCCACCGAAGGCTGGCGATCAGGTTGTCGGGCAGGTTGATTCGGGGCTGCAGGGCTACCGTTACGCCCAGCTTAGCGGTCATTTCTGTGTGGAGCGTATCCCCCTGCCCGTAGGTAGCGGGCATGAGGAGCTCCTGCTGCAACTGGCAGCCATTCGCATCCTGAATGCTGACCTGGTAGACTTCGCCGGCTTCGAGCCCCTCAAAGTAGGTAGAGTCATAATAAGGGGAATCGTTCAGGCTGTAGGAATAAGGCGGGGTGCCACCTCCTGCCCTCAGCCCGCGTACCCCAGTTTGTAAAGTTTCGCAGTCTACGGTGATGGGCTGCAGCTGCGGCGGGCTGCCCACGTCGATAGGGCGCTTTTTCCGGCAACCGATGCTGTCTTCCACGATAAGCGTATAGCGCCCGGCACCGAGGCTGTCGCGCACCAGGCCGGCATCCGGGTCATTGAGCCATTCGTACTCAAAAGGCGGCCCACCGCCGGAGATTTCCACAGACAGGCTGCCGTCCAGGGAGGCCCAGCAGGATACAGGAGTAGTCGATGCGGTGATTTCGATCAGGTTTTGGGTAACCAGCCGGTTGCCAATCCCGGGGCCGGT
>CAJXXJ010000512.1 GCA_913062745.1 uncultured Phaeodactylibacter sp. | reverse complement strand
ATGATTTTGCCATTCCAATCGAAAACGGAAGCCAATAGCCGCTGTTTAAAATTTAGCTCAATCAGCTACCATCAGCAATTTCTGCACTGAAACGCCCGCTCCATACCGCAGCTGCAACACATACCAGCCCGCCGGGAGCCCCCGCAGCGACAATTCCGCAGCCCCCTGTACCCGGCGCAGTGGCCTGCCGTACAGGTCCGTCAGCACCAACTCCTGCAGGCCGGCCGCCGGCTGCACCCACACCTGTTCCGTAGCCGGATTAGGGAATATCCGCAGCGGTGGAGCCGGATTAGTCTCCGGCGCAGACACCACGGGGCCGCCATCTGCCGGGCCGTCCGCATCGTCGTAAATTTCCTGTGCTTCGAAATACCCCAGTACAGCCTCCGGGCTATCGTAGGCGGCCTTGCCCCAGCCGGGCACTCCGCCCACAGGCAAATCCCCTTCCGCTCCGGTATGCTGACCAACTACCAGCAAGCCGCCGCGCAGCTTCTCCACCGCAAACAGATCCACATTGGAGGGAGGCTGCGTGCTCAGCGTATCCCACTGCCCGCGTACAATGCTGCTGTAAAGCGGCCGGCGCAGTTCCGGGTCGTACTGCCGTACAAATTCACTCCAGGCAGAAAGCCCGCCGTGATAAGGGTTGGGCATCTTAAAATAGGCATTACGGGTAGTCAGCGGGCGGCGGCCGGTGCCGATGACCAGCACAGAGCCATCGGCAGTAGTGGTGAGTGCGTTACGCGCCAGGCGGGTTGTATTGAGCGTTGGCCAGCCGGTGTTGGGGTCTGGCCAGCCGTCCATCAGTGGGTCCGGGTGCGGGCTGCCGATACCGGTAGCGCCCTGCGCCAGCTCTGCCACGTAGGTGCTATGCTGCAGCTGCGCATTGTCTGTATCCAGCTTGCCCAGCCAGCTGATGTGAATATTGCCGGAGGTGCCGGTAAACTGACGCTGAAAACCAGCGGCTTCGGGGTTGTGGAATACCGTATGCCCCTCCCAGAAATTTTCCACGTTATTGCCATGGCAACGGGCGTTGACGACCAGGCTGCTGTGCGGCAGCGGGCGGCTGTAGTCGATAGCGAGCCCGTCGATGTACTGATCGGGCGTCGAATTGTGCAGGCTGCTGTCGGGGCGCACCTCATGGTACAGGCGCGACCACCAAAGCATCCGGCCACTGCTGTCCATCTTTATGACGGCGGGCTCAAAATCCGGATTGCCGCCGGGCAGCACACTCTTCGCATTCATCCCCAGGTAACAGTCTCCGCTCCGGCGGTCCACCACTACGGATGAAGGCCCGTAGGTAAAGGTAGCGCCGGGCCGGTAGCCAGTGTAGCCGGGCCCGGAAGTCGGGGTATCCCCATCCGGGTTGCAGGGCCCGTTAAAAAGGACGTCAAGCGGCCAGCGGCCTTTCTTCCAGCCTCCGTTGCCGTCGGGCTGCCACAGGTCATAGTCCTCCTGTGTCCAGCTGCGGAGGTTGCAGCGGCCGTCGCGTTTGAATACGATGCCGCTTTGCTCCAGCTCATCGCTGCCCCCGCTGTAGGAAGAAGCCGGCGTCGTCCGGTACTCTCCCCCACCCTTTATCCAGTGGACGCGCCAGTTTTCCACTACATCGGGCTGCCCGTCGCTGCGCAGCCGGTACATGGCCGACCAGTTCCAGTCGTGAGAATCGCCGCGCACATAGTAGACCCGCCCCTCCGCATCTACATCCCAGGGATGATAGCGTTTAGGGTAACCGCCATCGGAGCAGCGGGCATTGACCACCCATTCAAAGGCGGTCGGAGGCCCTTCCACGAAATTGTTGTTGAGCCGGCCGAGGAAGTAGCCGCCCTCTTCTGAATCCGCAGTATTACCACTGAGGTAAATATGCCCGGTAGTCGAGCCCGGCACATTGGTAGTTTTGATAAAACGAAAATCCTCCGCGCCGCCGGCGGGAAGATGCACGGCCCGCAACACCTGCGTAAGGCTGCTGTCCAGTTGCAGCAAAAAAGCATACCGGCCGCTGCCCTGATTGTTGCGGATGCCATTCGCCGGCAGCTCAATGCGCTCGGTTGCTGCGGGCAACCAGCCCAGCTCATCGGCTACACCGGCTACCAGTATGCTGCCGTCCGATAACTGATGCGCGTCGTAGAACGCTTCGGCGCCGCTGCCACCAGCGTAGAATAAACGGCTTTGCGCCGAAAGCCAGCCAAAGCATAGGGTGAGGAATGCGATGGAGGTGAGAATCTTTTTCATGGGTGCATATTTATGAAGCTAAGGTTAATCGCTTGTTCTGCAATTATACCTTTTTTCAATTATAGTCTGACAACTTAAGTTTTGTGAAAGCCATGACGCCGCTATTTTTTTGGCTGGCAAGTCTCGGATCCCGACATTTATCGTCGGGGGCGGAAAACGTAGGCATAGCCTACACGAAGCGTGGGGTAAGGGGCCCCACGGTGAAGTCGGCGAGGCTTTCCAACGCAGCAAGGCAGAAAAAGAGCAAGTCAGGATTCACAAATCTTGGGTTGTCAGACTATAATTGGTTGCTTACAGCAAAACCGGTACATATAGGCCCTGACAGCAGGCCCCGCTCCTCAATCCTTCTCCCGGGCTTCCAGCTCCTTCATCTTCCGCTTGTGCTCCTCCACATCCCAGCTCATCCCCCAGTTGCTGACGTAGTCTTCAATGGGCCCGAGCCCGACTTCGGCGCGCCGCTCATTCACCTTTTCGGGCTCTGCCAAAGGCAAAACGTAGTACTCCCCGCTTTCCCGATCCCTGCCGATCTGACTTCCGTAAATCTGCTGCTTGCCCTGCCCTAAAGCTACCCGGTCTTCCAGAAGCGCCAGGCTGCTGGCACGCGCATTCCCGGCTTGCACCGCCTCCCGCATCATGGGCAGATACTTCAATTGTGTTTCATGATCCGCATGCTGAATCACCAGGAACAGCGTACTGTTCCCCTGATCGCCCACTACCTCCGGCCCCAGCCAGCCCCGCTCATCGAGGATGGCCCTGACTTTGATCAAATTGATGGAATCCGTTTCACTGATCAGCTTCCAGTGGGCCTGCATCTCTTCAGAATCCCGGCCGTACTCTTCTTCAACTTCCCGGATTTGCCGCCGGTACCCCTGATCGGTCTGATAGACCGTATCCAGAATGGCGACCAGCGTCTTGTCCAAGTCCTTTTCGTACTCCTCCTTATTCGTTGCGACGATGGATATCAAAGCTCCCCACCGCTCATCGGGATAAAGCGACTCCAGGTCCGAATCAGTGGTGATGTGATCCAGGTCTTTGTACTTCACCCGGGGGTGCTCAGCCAGATAGAATAAATGATAAAAGGCACTGTCCGGCACACCCGCCAGCGCATACGAGCAAGCCGCATTGTACCGGTCGTCCGGAAATGCTTTTCCGCCCAACTGATCAAACGCCATGCTGTACTTTTCCGCGGAGGCTTGGTAGTCCTCCGACTGATATAATGCCCAGGCTTCTTCTACATACGCAGCGTACTGCTGCTGATTTTGACCAAAGGTAAACGTGCCACACAAAAGGGCAATCGTGCAGAGAATTAGAGTTTTGAGGTGCATTTTCTTCTGTTTTAATAATCACGCCTCCCAATACGGGTTACGTTTCATTAATAATTTAATTCACTTTCGGATAATAATTCCACTTTGCGGGTTGATGTTGTCAATTCGATTCTTTAAAGAATACCCCTTACGGGCAAACAGGAGCTTCCACAGCTGCGTATCCTCACTGCACCACTATCCTTCGCACCGTACTCCATTCACTTGAATGGATGTGCAGCAGGTACAACCCACTCTTGACATGTTGCCCTACCTCTAAAGATAGTGTATTTTTCCCGGCTGC
>CAJXXJ010000511.1 GCA_913062745.1 uncultured Phaeodactylibacter sp. | reverse complement strand
GAGCCTTGGTTTCAAAGTGATCAACCCCCGGGGCTTCAACAGCACAAGCCCGGTGCGGTCGTTGCAGCTGATCGACGGCGTGGACAATCAGGCGCCGGGCCTAAACTTCTCGCTGGGTAACTTCCTGGGCGCACCGGAGCTGGACGTGCGGCGGGTGGATATCATTCAGGGCGCAAGCTCCTCGTTTTACGGGCCGAACGCCTTTAACGGGGTGATTTCCATGGAAACGAAGAACCCCTTCTACACCGAGGGCCTGTCGGCGCTGGTCAAAGGGGGAGAGCGCAACCTGCTCAATACGGAAGTCCGCTGGGCAGATAGCTTCAAGAATAAAGACGGGCAGAAGTCTGTGGCTTATAAATTTACCCTGTCTTACCTGCGGGCAGACGACTGGGTGGCAGATAACGATGATGCCGTGGATGGCAGCCTCACACCCCGTGGCAACCCGGGCGGCTGGGATGCTGTGAATACCTACGGGGACGAGTATGACCTCTTCGGCGATTTTACGAATAATACGGTCAACTCCTTCAATGAGGCGGCGGGCCTGGGTACTGTGCACCGCCCCGGCTACCGCGAGGCGGATGTGGTGGACTACGATACGCGCAACTTTAAAGCGCTGGGTTCGGTATACATCCGGACTAACCCTAAACTGGAAGAGCAGTCACCGGAGCTGATTCTGGGCATGAGCTATGGCTGGGGCACTACGGTGTATCAGGGCGATAACCGCTTTAGCCTGCGCAATATTCAGTTCTTCCAACCGCGGGTTGAATTCCGCAAGGAAGGCAATTACTTCATCCGGGCCTACATGTCACGGCAGGATGCGGGCGACAGCTACGACCCTTACTTTACGGCCCTGCGCCTTCAGGATCGTGCACTTAGTGATGGTGCTTACTACAACACTTACAAGAAGTGGTGGGAAGATAACCGCATCGCTGATCAGATGGTGGAAATGGGATACCCGGAGGTGGAGATTACTTTCGATCCGGAGACCGGAGTGGTTACCAGTTTTGACCGGGCGGCCGCTGAGCAGTGGCTGCAGGACAATCAGGCTTTCCTGGAGGAAGCGCATGCTATGGCCCGCAATTTTGTCAATTCAGCTAATCCGACGAACGAGCGCCCGGGCCGTTTTGAGCCGGGGACAGAGGCATTTGACCGGGAGTTTAACGATATCCGCACTACTTTCAATAATGAAGAAGGGGGTACGCGTTTCTTCGACCGGTCTGCCCTTTACCACATACACGGCGAAAAGCGCTTTGATACGGAATTCGCAGAAATAATACTGGGCGGCAACGGCCGCCTGTATACGCCGGATTCCCGGGGTACGATTTTTTACGACTCAGCAGGCATCAGAATCACCAACTATGAATTCGGCGCTTACGCTGGCCTCAACAAGACCTTCGACGGTGGCAAATGGCGGACGAATGCTACCTTCCGTGCGGACAAAAACGAGAACTTTGACTACATCTTCTCTCCGGCTGCCTCAGTAGTCTGGAAACCCCGCCCCAACCACTATCTGCGGGTGAGCCTGTCTTCCGGAGTGCGTAACCCAACTCTGGCGGATCAGTTTCTCTCCCTCAATGTGGGCCCGGCTATTTTGGCCGGCAACCTGAACGGAGCGGATAGTGTCATCACGCTCGAATCTTTCGAAAATTACCTGAGCGGCTTCCTGCAGCGTAACCTGCTGGAGTACTACGATATTGACCCCATCCGTCCCGAGCGGGTACGCACCGTGGAAGCCGGCTACCGCGCTACGCTGTGGAACAAGCTGTTTGTGGACGCTGGCTACTACTATAATGTGTACCGGGACTTCATCGGCTTCAATATCGCAATTGACGCTGAGTTTGACGGGCCGAACGCATTCGTGCCTGATGATGTTCAGGTGTTCCGGTTTGCTTCTAATGCTGAGGACCTCGTGACGACACAAGGGGCTTCCATAGGGCTGAACTATTACTTTGCAGACTACTTTGCCCTCAATGCCAACTATTCTTACAATGCGATCGTCTCTTCTTCAGATGACCCGATCATCCCGGCCTTCAACACGCCGGAGCACAAGTACAATATTGGGTTTTCCGGCCGTAATATTAGCACTGGATTGCTGAAGAATTGGGGCTTCAACATCAATTATAAATGGGTGGAAGGCTTCCTCTTTGAGGGGTCGCCGCAGTTTACCGGCTTTATCCCATCCTATGGGCTGCTCGACGGGCAGATCAACTACAACGTGAAGCGCATCAATACTACCTTTAAACTGGGTGCGACAAACATACTGGACAATCAGGTTTTCCAGACTTACGGCGGCCCGCGCATTGGCCGGTTGGCGTATATATCTATGGTGTATGATTTCCAGAAACGATAAACACCCTTTAGCCCAAAAGTCTTTTGAACAATGGCTTATTACTACCAAAACTTGAAACTAAATTAAACGCTTGACTATGAAGAAGCTTAACTTTCTACTTTTTTCACTGACGCTGTGCCTGGCAACTGTGGGCCTGAAAGCGCAGAGCGGCCCGTACCTGGAGCCGCTTTACGATGTGCAGGTAACCTCTGATATTACCTACGGCGTCAACGCGACTATCATGCCGATTATCGCGCAGATTGCTACTGAAGCACTGCCGCGTGAGCTCAAGATGGACGTGTACGAGCCGGTGGGCGACGATGATAACGGGCCGCGCCCGGTCATGCTGGTGTTCCACTCCGGCAACTTCCTGCCCTTCCCGGCCAACAACGGTACGTCCGGAACGAAAACGGACTCGGCTGTAGTAGAGCTGTGCAACCGCCTGGCGGCACACGGCTACGTAGCTGCTGCTATCGACTATCGTAAAGGCTGGAACCCGATTGACCCTTCTCAGGATATCCGTAAGTTTTTCCTGATCAACGCGGCTTACCGCGGCGTTCAGGATGCGCGTACAGCGGTGCGCTTTATGCGTAAGCTGGCGGTGGACGAGGAGAACCCCTACAATATCGATACCGATAAGATCGGCCTGTGGGGTATTGGTACCGGTGGCTACATCGTAGCTGCTACCGCTACCATTGATGCGTATCAGGAAATCGTGATTCCGAAATTCCTGATTGACCTGGGCGGCGGCTCACCCGTACCTATGGTAATCGAGCAGGTGAACGGGGATATCTTCGGTACTTCCGTAGGTATTGTGCCTCCGGGGTACCCGGCGCTGCCTCCGGGCGATACGCTCTGCTACCCGAACCACGTCAACTACGAAGATGGCACGCTTATCCCCAGCGACATTAGCATGGCGGTAAACAACGGCGGTGCACTGGGCGATATCAGCTGGCTGGACGAAAACCCCCCGCCGTGGGTGTCCTTCCATGTGCCTACTGATCCCTTCGCGCCTTACACTACCGGTACGCTGACTGTACCGAATACCGGCGACCCTCAGGATCCTTCTGATGACTTTGCGGTAGTGGAAGTTTCCGGCTCTTATGACATTCAGGCTAAAATGAATGAGCTGGGGAATAACGATCTGTTTGAGGCTATTTCTCCGTCTATGAACGACTTCGACGAAGTAGCAGATGCCCGCAATGACGGAAACGAAGGCTTGTTCCCGTTCCCTATGGATGATCCGGACGACAGCGCGCCCTGGGACTTCTACGCCGAGGACAACGTAAATGCACAGGAGCCGCCTATGCCGGAGCGTGCCCGTATGTACTGGGATACGATCATGGCGTACACTACGGTGCGTGCCTGCATCGCCATGGACCTGGGCTGTAACATTTCCAGCATCGGTGATGTGGACCCGATTGAGGTAGGCCTGGTCGCTGCACCGAACCCGGCTACAGACCAAATTCAGGTGACGACTGACTTTGAGCACCCGATCCAGGCAATGGAG
>CAJXXJ010000510.1 GCA_913062745.1 uncultured Phaeodactylibacter sp. | reverse complement strand
GGACTACTCCGTTTCCTCAATAAACCGAATCTCCACTCTGCGGTTTTGCGCCCGCCCTTCTGCCGTAGCGTTATCGGCCACCGGCTCCGTCAGGCCGTAGCCCGCCGCCCGGATTTGCCCCTCCTTGCAGCCCCGGGCAAGCAGATAGTCTTTTACCTGATGCGCCCGGCGGCCGGATAAATCCATATTGTAATCTCCGCTGCCCTGATTATCAGTATGGCCCGCTATCTCTACCTGCAGTTGGTATTCCTGCAGTAAAGCAGCAAGCCGGTTAAGCTCGGGGTAGGAGGTAGGCTTGATGCGGTCGCTGTCGGTATCAAAAAACAGATTTTTGATCGGCAGCGCCATGCCTTTGCGCTTCGCCTCTGTAATGGTGGGTACCGATATCTCCTCGATCTCCTCAATGCGCCCATCCGTTTCCCGCAAGTCAATATTGCTGCTGATCGGGTAGAGGCCTTCCCCCCGCACCGTATAGCTGTACAGCCGCCCTGCTGGCAGCGTGATGAAAAAGCGCCCGGTCTTCGGATCCGGGCTTACCAGGCCCACCTGTTCTCCGCTCTCCAGGTCTTCCACTACAATACTCGTCCCCACCGGCAGTGGCGTTTCCAGCTGCAGTTTCCCTTCAATAGTCGAGACGGGTATAGGCTGAAAACGTTCCGGCACCCTGATCTGATACAACTCTTCCTGCCAGCCCGGTTCGTAAGCGCTGAAGTATGCCATTTTGCCATCCGTGCTGATGCGGTACCCCCAATCGTAGCCCGGCCCATTGATCTCCTTACCCAGATTGACTGGTTTTGTCCATTCCGTCCATCCGTCCCCGATGCGTTTGGTCATATAAACATCGAGCTCGCCAAATCCGCCATGACCACTTGAGCTGAAGTATAGGGTCCGCTGATCCGGGTGCAAATACGGGCTGCGGTCCTCAAAAGGAGTGTTCAGCGTAGGGCCCAGGTTCACCAGCGGTCCCCAGCTTCCATCTGCCTGCCGGTAAGACAAAAACAGGTCGATGTTGTCTTCATTGCGAGCCCCGATGCAGTCCATTGACCGGGCGGCGAGAATAGCCACCTGCCCATCGCTCGAGATGCAGGTCATGCCCTGCCAGTCCGGCTGTTCCTTTTTTCCGAAAAAAGGCCGGGGTGCCGACCATCCGCCTGCCGTCCGTTCCGTATAGTTGACGATGCCTCCATTGTACATCAGCAGCACCGAACCGTCCGGAGAAATAGCCAGCGGCGCCTCATGGCTGTCCTTAGTATTGAGAGCTTCGATCGGCTGGGGCGCTGTCCAGTAGCCATTGGCCTTTTCGGCAAAATAGATATCCTCATTGCCGTCAATGTTTCGGCAGAAGTACACCCGCTCTCCATCTGCACTGATTACCGGTGCATATTCTCCGAAAATTGAATTAATCGTATCCCCCATACTGCGGGGCACGAGCCCTTCCGCCTCCGCCTGTATCAGTTCCTGCAGTCCGTTAAGCCGTTGGTCTTCTTTGTTGAAAAAACCAGCATAACGCCGTACGCTCCGCAGTGCCTGCTCCCAGTCCCGCGACTCTACCGGCCGGGCAATCAGTTGCTGCAGCGCCTGATACGCTTTATGGGTTGGCGCTCCCAGTTCCACGTAACGCTCGTATAGCTCCTTCCGGTCATTGGTGAACCCCAGCGACAGGTCAGGCGCAGATTGCGCCACCGCCAGGGCCCGCTGCAGGTTGAAACTGTCCGTATAAAACGGATAGCGGTTTTGAAAGCCCAGCAAGTCACTCCACTCGCCGGTAAAATAGTGGTAAAGGTAGATGATACGCACCGTTTTAGGCAAATAACGGAAGTCCACACCCCGAAGGAGGTTCTCTGCCCGGGTGATGTAGGGCGCGCGTTCCAGTGCCTGGCTCAGCGGGGCATCGAGCCGGGCTGCCGTTTCCGGAAAATCCCTGAGCAACGCGATGAGGTCATCAAAACTGCTGCTGTCGCTTTCGCTAAAATAGGCCTGAAAAACCCCCTCTGCAATATCCGGCTGCAGGCCCGGCAGGTACTCCTTCAGCGCCTGGTCATAGTCTATTGAAAACTGCTTCAGGCTGTCGTAGTCCATCGCCACCTTCAGCTCATCGTAGCGCATACGCAGGTAGGCAGCCATTGCCTTTTCCTCCAGCTCATGAGGCAGCCGGCTGTAGTGCTCCATATAGTCAAGCATCGCCTGACTGGTGGATTCCTGCAGCTTAAAAGCCAACCCTTCCTCGCGCAGTTCAGCCCGCAGATCACGCATCTCCCTCGGCTCATAGCCGGCGCGGTCCACCCGCTTCTGGTCGCGTTTGTTCAGCTTGCGGTAGTGGCGCTGCCCCTCGCGCAGGTAAGTATAAGCCGTATCAGGGTTGTAGCGCTCAAACGCTTTTTGCCGGTACAGCCGGGCCATTTCAAATAGAGCAGTTACCGTCTCATGTGCTTCCGCCTGCTTGCTGCCCAACACCTGTTCCAGGTCGGTATACCGGGCATCCGGGTTCTGCGCTTGCGCGAAAAAGGGAAAGAGGAAGTACAGTAAAATGATAGGTAAATGCCGCATAAATATTGGTATGGTCCGATTCGTGTAATTATGGCTTATAACGTGTAGACATCCATTTGGCTTGCAGCGCTGCCGCTAAATTTGAAGATTTTACCGTGCTCTCATATTTTCTTACCTTCGGAGCTCGAATAATCCAGGTATGAGCGCACAGAAAAAGTTCGGGGCATTCGATGGCGTATTCACGCCTTCCATTTTGACCATACTCGGAGTAATCATGTACCTCCGTATGGGCTGGGTGGTCGGTAATGCAGGCCTATGGGGCACTATCGTCATCGTTGTCATCGCTCACCTGATCTCCTTTTCCACGGGCCTTAGCATCTCTTCCATCTCTACGGACAAGAAGGTAGGGGCGGGAGGCGTCTACTACGTGCTGTCCCGCAGCCTGGGTTTGCCCATAGGAGGCGCAATCGGCCTGACACTATTTATCGGCACTGCACTTAGCATTGCTCTGTACCTGGTCGGTTTTAGTGAAAGCTTTAATGCCTACATCGGGCTGAGCGCGGATGTAAATGGCCTGCGCAGCACCGGCAGCTTGTTCCTGCTGCTGCTCACCATCATAGCGTTCATCAGCACTTCCGTAGCGCTTAAGACACAGTTTTTTATCCTCGCTGCCATTGTGTTGTCTCTGGTCAGCATCTTTATCGGCGGCGGCGGGGCTACCCCCAATCCCGTGAGCGCTTTCGGCGGGCAGGGCGTTGCGCCTATAGAAACAGTGTTCGCTATTTTCTTCCCGGCAGTGACCGGCTTTACGGCGGGCATCGCGATGAGCGGCGACCTCGGTAATCCCAAAAAAGACATCCCGCTGGGCACTATCGCATCAATCGTCGTGGGCTTTATCGTCTACATTGGCCTGGCATTTTTCCTGTCCTACAAAATCGACGCAGAGCTGCTGCGCACCGACTATAATGTACTGGTCAATATCGCGTATTTTGGCCCGGCGGTCATCGCCGGCATCTGGGGCGCCACACTTTCCTCCGCGATCGGCGGCATCCTCGGCGGCCCGCGCATCCTGCAGGCCATGTCGCTCGACCGCATCACGCCCCGCCTCTTTGGCAAGGGGGTAGGGGCCTCCAATGAACCGCGCAATGCGCTCATTTTGACCGTACTCATCGCAGAGGCGGGTATCCTCATCGGAGAACTTGACCTGATCGCGCGCCTCTTCTCCATGTTTTATCTGGCCGCCTATGGCTTTATAAATATTTCTTTCTTTTTGGAAAGCTGGGCAAGCTCTGATTTCAAGCCTTCTTTCAAAGTCAGCCGCTGGGTTGGGCTCATTGGCTTCGTAGCGACTTT
>CAJXXJ010000509.1 GCA_913062745.1 uncultured Phaeodactylibacter sp. | reverse complement strand
AAGAGAAAAAAGTATATTTTACCAGCACTTTATCCGGGAGGAAGGCAAGCGCGTTTCCCCTAAGGCAACCGGACAGCTGGGCAGGCTGGTTTAGTCCAACTGAAATGTCTGCGCGGGCTGGCTCGGATGCCTGGCGTTCGGGAGGTGGGGCGCAGACATTCCTTTGAGTTGCAGGCAAGCAAGTAAAACAACAAAAAACTGGAGACAAAAAACTCAAAATTGGCTATATTTGAAAACCGTAGTTAGATTTGATTTTAAATAATTGAATATGAGTGCTTTAGAGGACAAATATATAAATCCTTTGACTGATTTTGGGTTCAAGAAGCTATTTGGTACCGAACCTAACAAAATCTTATTGATAGATTTCCTGAATCAGATTCTTCCCCAAAGGCATAAGATTAAGGATTTGTCCTATTCCAAGAACGATCAAATGGGATTGAATGAATTGGATCGCAAAGCAGTATTTGATCTCTATTGTATAGGCGAATCAGGAGAGCGGTTTATAGTAGAAATTCAAAAAGCGAAACAAAATTACTTTAAAGACAGAAGTATTTATTATTCATCATTTCCGATCCAGGAACAAGCAAAAAAAGGAGAGTGGAATTATAGACTAGAACCGGTATATACTGTAGGGATATTAGATTTTGTTTTTGATGATCATAAATCAGACCTTGAATTGCCTCATATAGTCGAGTTAAAAAACCAAAAATGTGAAGTGTTTTATGACAAACTGAAATTCATTTATATAGAATTACCTAAATTTAAAAAGAGTGAAGAAGAATTAGAGAGTCATTTTGACAAATGGTTATATGTATTCAAGCATTTATCAGATTTACAAGATCGCCCCAAAAAGTTACAAGATAAAATATTCGAGAGATTATTTGAGGCTGCTGAAATAGCTAAATTTACACCTGCAGAAAGAGAAGCCTATGAAGAAAGTTTAAAACATTACAGAGATTTAAAAAATGTAGTAGATACATCAAGAGAGGAAGGTATAAAAGAAGTAGCTAAAAGAATGAAAGCAAAAGGAATGTCGATGTCTGAGATTTCAGAATTGACAGAATTGAGTGAAAATCAAATAGATGAACTATAAGAAAGCCTGCCTGCAATATTAAAGGCTGAAATGTCTGGTGCCACTGACATTTTCAGCCTTTGTTGAACGAAGCTGGGCCAAGGGTGCGCGGCGCATCTTCCGTTATGGGTTTTCAATTTATAGCGAGGGTGGCAGACAGCCCGGCGTCGGGGCGAAGCGTGGAAAAGCGCGCTGGAAAAGTATTTTAGATACGCGGACAGAGCCTTACACCCCAGCGTTGTAAGCCGTATTCGGGGCTGATGCTTGTGCCCGGGCAAACCACGGCTCCCCCTTACTTTTGGCGAAAGCCACCTCCCGCTAAAACAGGCCCGTAGACAAATACCGGTCCCCACGGTCGCAGATAATACAGACAATAAGCCCTTCGTCCAGCTCTTCAGCCAGCCGGGCAGCCGCCGTGACTGCCCCGCCGCTGCTCATGCCCGAAAAGATAGCCTCCTCCTGCGCCAGGCGCCGCATCATAACCGTCGCTTCGTCCTGCGATACATCGATAATGCGATCAACCCGCTCCGGTTCGTATATTTTGGGCAAAAACTCCGGCGACCAGCGGCGGATGCCGGGGATGCTCGAGCCATCCGTAGGCTGCACGCCAACGATCTGTACCTCCGGGTTCTGTTCCTTCAGGAAGCGGGAAGTGCCCATGATGGTGCCCGTAGTCCCCATAGAGGAAACAAAGTGGGTGACCTGCTCCTTGGTGTCGCGCCAGATTTCCGGGCCCGTAGTCCGGTAGTGCATGCCCCAGTTGTCCGTGTTAGCAAACTGATTGAGCATAAAGTAGCCGCCATCAGCCACCATCTGCTCGGCTACCTCGCGGGAATGCTCAATGCCCCCTTTATCGCCGGGAGTAAGGATGACTTCCGCCCCGTAGGCCCGCATAGCGCCGGCGCGTTCCTCCGTAGCCGTATCCGGCATGAGCAGCGTGATGCCGATGCCGAAAGAACGGGCAATCATAGCCAGCGCGATTCCGGTATTGCCGCTCGTAGCTTCCACCAGCCGCATGCCGGGCTTGATGTCGCCGCGGTCTACCGCCCCTTTAATCATGCCGTAGGCCGCCCGGTCTTTGACGCTGCCGCCCGGGTTTTGCCCCTCGAGTTTGCCGAATACGCGGACACCCGGCTTCTGAATGATATTGGTGATTTCCACCAGCGGCGTGTTGCCGATGAGGTCAAGTACGTTACTCATTTGCTTATGGATGTTGGACTTCCTGTTGTTGTTCCATGTTTTTGTAATACACGCGGGAATGCGGCGCTACGCTCTTCGTCACCCACACATTACCGCCTATGATGCTGCCCTGCCCGATAACGGTATCTCCGCCGAGTATAGTCGCCCCGGAGTAAATGACCACATCGTCTTCAATGGTCGGGTGGCGCTTGGTCTTCGCGTATTCCTTGCGCACGCTGAGCGCGCCCAGCGTTACGCCCTGATAGATTTTTACATTATTGCCGATATCTACCGTCTCCCCGATCACCACACCGGTGCCGTGGTCAATGCAGAACCGCTCCCCGATATTGGCAGCGGGGTGGATGTCTATACCGGTATTGCTGTGCACATGCTCCGTCAGCACGCGCGGGATGAGAGGGACACCCAGGTCCTGAAAAGCATGCGCCATACGGTAGACCGCAATAGCCCGGAAGCCCGGGTAGGTGCGGATGACTTCCGTGCGGCTTACCGCTGCCGGGTCGCCGGCTAGTATAGCATCCGCATCCTTTTGCAGCAATTCGTAAATGCCCGGCACCTGCTGCAGGAAAGACTCTTCCAGCTCCTGCGCGGTACCCGGCAGCTCCTCCTCAATCGTCTGCAGTATCGTAAATAACTTGAGTTTCAACTGCTGGTAGTGCTGCGACAGTTCCCGCTCGTTGCGGTAGCGGCGCTCGGCCAGCTCTGGGAACATGACGGTGAGCAGGCCTTCCAGCCAGCCGCAGACCTCGGCAGGGGAGGGGATCTTTTGTCCGCGCGCCTGATGCGTCGCGTACAATCGGGCCAGAAATTGCTGTTCTTCCATGGTGCAGGTTGTTATAGTTTAACAAAAAGCTGAAGCGCAGAAAAGTTTTACAGACGGAGCCCTGCTTTCACAACGGGCAAATAATTCCTACTTTGGTGGAAATACCAGACCTCAATGATTCAAACCGAAGGCCTCACCCGCCGCTTTGGCGATTTCACGGCAGTAGACCAGGTTTCCTTCGAGTTAGCGGAAGGAGCCACGCTTGCGCTCATCGGGCCGAGCGGCTGCGGCAAAACGACCACGCTGAAAATGATCAACCGGCTGATTAAGCCCACTGCGGGCCGCGTAATCGTTAATGGTGTAGACGTGACCGAGCAGCCCGTGGTGGAGCTGCGCCGGCAGATGGGCTATGTCATCCAGGATATGGGCTTGTTCCCGCACTACACGGTCGCGGAAAATATCGCCGTTGTACCCCGCTTGCTCAAATGGAAAGAAGAGCACATCCGCGAGCGGGTGGACGGGCTGCTGCAGCAGCTGGGCTTGTCCGGAGGGGCTTTCGCCCAAAAATATCCAAGCGAACTCAGCGGCGGGCAGCAGCAGCGGGTAGGCATTGCCCGGGCGCTGGCCGCCGAACCGCCTATCGTGCTAATGGATGAGCCCTTCGGCGCGCTCGACCCGCTCACGCGCACACAGATCCGGCAGGACTTCATGGAGCTGGAGGAGCTGCGCTCCAAAACCATCATAATGGTCACCCACGATATCGAGGAAGCTTTCGAAATGGGCACGCAGGTCTGCCTGCTCAATGAAG
>CAJXXJ010000508.1 GCA_913062745.1 uncultured Phaeodactylibacter sp. | reverse complement strand
CACCGGAGGATGTGCTTGATGCCCTTGCCTCCATACACGTAGAGCCGGTTCTGACCGCCCACCCGACTGAAGCTAAGCGCACTACTGTGTTGGAGCACTACCGGGAATTGTACCTGCAGATTGTACGCCGCGAAAACCAGATGTACAACCGCCCGGAGCAGGAGGAGCTGCGCCGGGATATCAAACAGAGCCTGTACCGGCTTTGGAAGACCGGCGAAATTTATTTGGAAAAACCCGATGTGCCCTCTGAACTGCGCAATATACTGCACTACCTTTTGGAAGTATTCCCGGAGCTGCTGGACCTCCTGGACCACCGTCTGGAGCAGGCTGCTGATGCTTTTGGCCTGGACAGCGCTGAAATTGCCCGCCGGCATGCCTACCCCCGCCTTACCTTTGGCGACTGGGTGGGTGGCGACCGGGATGGGCACCCGCTGGTCACTGCAGAAGTAACCCAGCAGACGCTGCTGAAACTGCGCCTCAACGCCTTTGTAGCCATCCGCCGCAAACTGGCCCGCCTGGTGCGCCATCTTAGCTTTTCCTGTGAGCTCGAAGATATGTTGCCCGAAGCCCGGGAGCGCACACTGCGCATGGCTGAAGAGCTGGGGCCAGACATGGGGTTGCCAGCCTTACACCGCAATGAGGGGGAGGCCTTTCGGCAAATGACCAACCTGATGCTCAGCAAGCTGCCGGTGGATACTCAGCGGGGGCATGCCGTGCAGTTGTCCGAGCGCGCCGGCTCCTATGTACACAGTCAGCAGCTCGTGGATGACCTCAGCCTTTTGCAGCGGGCACTCATCCACTACGGTGCCGAAACAGTAGCCTACGAGGAAGTCGTGCTGGTACGCCGCACCGTAGAGACTTTTGGCTTCCACCTGGCGGCGCTCGATATCCGTCAGAATAGCACTTTTCACGATAAGGCGGTAGGCCAATTGCTGGAAGCAGCCCTTTTTCCGGAAACGGATTTTGAAAACTGGCCCGAGGAAAAGCGGCTGGAGTTTCTCAATGAAGAGCTTAAAAGCGGCCGGCCTTTCACCCATCCGCGGGCAGAGCTGAAGCCTAATGCCCGGGCCGTGCTGGATTGCTACCGCACGGTAGAGCGCCATACGGCTACTTACGGTATCAACTGTATTGGCGCGTTTATCGTGAGCATGACCCGCTCGCTGTCTGACCTGCTGGTCGTGTACCTGCTGGCACGCGAGGCAGGGCTTACGGAGATGACGCCGGAAGGGATGGTGTGCAAAGTACCGGTGGTGCCACTGCTGGAGACAGTAGACGACCTGGAGGGCGGCCCGCAGATTTTGCGTGATTTCCTGCAGCATCCGTTTACACAGCGGTCTATTGCTTACCTGAGCAAAACGCATCAGTGGAAGAAACCTCAGCAGCAGGTGATGGTCGGCTACAGCGATAGCAACAAGGACGGCGGCATTATGGCGAGTCAGTGGCAGCTCTACAAAGCGCAGCACCGCCTGTCCCAGGTTGGGCAGGAAGAGGGCGTCGATATCCTGTTTTTCCACGGCAAAGGTGGTTCGATAAGCCGCGGCTCGGGCCCCACTGCGGACTTTATCCGTGCACTGCCTGCTTGTTCCCTCAACGGCCGCATCCGGCTGACGGAGCAGGGGGAGACCATCGCCCAAAAGTATGCCTACCGCCTGAATGCCGCTTACAATCTGGAGCTGCTGCTGGCGAATACCCTTTCCAAGACGCTGCTCGATGAGCGCAAAGGAGCAGGGGAGCACCCGCAAGCCGAAACGATGGAGTTTTTGGCGGAAGCCAGCCGGGAGCACTACAGCGCATTGATCCACGAAGAGGGCTTCATCCCTTTTTTCCGGCAAGCTACACCCATTGATGCGATCGAGACGAGTAAAATCGGCTCCCGCCCGGCCAAGCGTACCGGAGCAAGCACGCTGGCTGACCTCCGGGCTATCCCCTGGGTCTTTTCCTGGAGTCAGGCGCGCTACCACATGACTAGCTGGTACGGACTGGGCACTGCCCTGGAACGCCTGGAAAAAGAACGCCCGGAAGCTTACGAAAAGCTCCGCAAAACGATAGGACAGGACGATTTCATCAGTTATGTCATTCAGAATGTGGACTTAAGCGTCTCGGAAGCGGACGAGCGGCTGATGGAGGCTTACGCCGGATTGGTGCAGGAAGCGGATATCCGGGAGCGTTTCCACGGGATGTTCCGCGAAGAGCTGCAGCGGGTCCGGGAGCAGCTGGACCGCATGCTGGGGCGCTCCTTTGCCGACCGGCGGCCGAAGGAGTACTACTCCAACCGGCTGCGCTCTGAGCTGCTGCAGCCTTTGCACGAGCGGCAGATTGCGCTGCTGGGGCAGTGGCAGGCTGCTAAGGCCGAAGATGCGGCGGCAGCCGACGGTATACAGGTAGAGCTGATGCTGACGATCAATGCGATTGCGGGCGCTATGGGCAGTACCGGGTAGAAAAAAGAACATGCGGCGCCATTGGGGGCTTCTATTTAAAAAAAACCTATGGATTGGATTTACACCCCCTCTGACACCATCTGGGGCACCTTGGGCAGTGCCGTCCTGCTCTTTTTTGTAGTCACCATTGTAGCCCGGATGGTTGGCCTGCGGTCTTTTGCCAAGTTTACTACCTTCGATTTTGCCTTCACCGTAGCTACCGGCAGCACCATCGCGGCAGCACTGACGAGTTCTAATACGACCGTAGTGGAGGCTTCTGTGGGTGTCATTGGTTTGCTGGGGGTCAAAGCCGTTGTTGCACTGGCGCAGCGGTATATTCCCTGGGTGGACAATGCGGTGTCGAACAAGCCGCTACTGCTCATGAAGGGTTCGGAAATCATACAGGATAATATGGACGCTGCCCGTATTTCGCATTCTCAGCTCATCGCCAAACTCCGGGAGGCCAATGTCATCCACTTCGATCAGGTGGAGGCTGTGGTACTGGAAACTACCGGAGATATGTCGGTGCTTTACCGGCCTGAAAAGCATTCCGGCCCACTGCAGGAAGATTTGCTGCTCGGCGTGGAACAGCGCCGGCAGTAAATGATCTAAGTCATTGACGGGAAGGGATTAAGGGGAGAAATTGGGGCTAAAAGCCGATATGGAAACCCTGACCAAACACTCTGCCGAACGCATTCCTCAACGCATTGCCGGGCCGGCTGCCCGGGTCTCCTACGGTGCGCCGCTGTGGCTGCTTGTACTCGTTTTTGGGCTAGCTGTGCTGGCTGCGGGCGGAGGCCTGCTGTTTCCACATTTGTACCGGGACAGTGCCATGATCCGCGGAGCCTGGCTGGCCAATGACCTGGTCACTGCTCTGCTCATTTTACCACTCATGGCCTGGGCGGCTTACCGGGCTCAGCACGGCAGCCGACGGGCAGGCATATTCTTGCTGGGGCTGTTGCTGTACCTTTTTTACAACTACGCTTTTTACCTTTTCGGTTCGGAGTTCAATGTGTTCTTCCTGGCCTATACAGGCCTGGTAGCCGGCAGTTTTTATGCGCTGGCCATTGGGATGCTGCGGCAGGATTGGGGGTGGCTGCAGGCCCGGGCACGCCGCCTGCCCCGCGTGGGCTGGGTAAGTGCTTTTCTGGCATTTATTGCGCTGCCCCTCATCCTGGTGGAAGGCGGAGCAGTAGTCAAATATGTGATCAACGGCCGGCTGCCGGAAGTGCCGACAGTCATCTACGCTCTGGATTTAAGCATTGTAGTTCCCGCTTCGCTGCTGGCGGCGGTGTTGTTGGGGAAACGCCGGGCGTGGGGCTATCTGCTGGCTGCGCTGATGAGCATCAAAGCGCTGACCTACGGGCTGGTGCTGGTGGTAATGACTTTATACCTCCACGCTGCCGGGTTGGCGGAGTGGGATGGTT